>CAVCCE010000139.1:0-4907 GCA_963600555.1 Duodenibacillus sp. | reverse complement strand
GTCCATCTGTGGAAGACATTGCGATACATCTAACAACATCATCACCAACGTGTTGTGCAACTTCGGCTGTCATTTGTTTACCATCACCCATCTGAATCAAAATAGCGTTTTTGATGGAAGGTAAACTCTCCGCATCATAGCGGATATCTACAACTGGTCCAATTACTTGTAGTATTTTTCCTGTATTGCTCATAAATGCCTTCTTTCTTAAACAGCACTACTACCACCAACAATTTCCGTGATTTCCTGGGTAATTGCTGTTTGGCGTGCTTTGTTGTATTCAAGTTGTAGTGAAGATGATAAATCATCTGCGTTATCTGAAGCGGTCTTCATCGCAACTCTTCTACTACCTTGTTCACTTGTTGTGGATTCCATCCAATCAGAATAAGCTACATCTGTGATCATCATAGGAATCAAACTATCTAGGATCGCACTAGCATTTGGTTCAAACAACGTTTCAACAGGTAACTTACCAGTATCCTCTTCTACCACATCTTTTTGTTCTAAAGTACAAGGTAAAAGAACATCAATATCAGGACTAAAAGTCATTGTATTCACAAATCTTGTATATAAGATCTGTACTTTACCAACTTCCTTGTTCTGATACATACGAATACATGTATCCATTACTTCTTTTAATTTAGAGAATGATAATTTATCACTAGAAATCACTTCTTTATTCTGAATGTGATAACCTTTCTCTTCAAAAGAATGATATAAAGATGTACCAATGACATACACAGGATCATTGATATCTAATACTTCATTGGCTTTCTTTAAAACATTTGCGTTATAACCACCACAAAGTCCTAAGTCTGAAGTAAAGATGATCGTCACTTTCTTTGTATTGTCTGTCTTAACGACATATTGACTTTCTACATCTGGATTATTCGCAACGATTTCATCTACAGTATCTTGTAGTTTCTGTGCATATTCACGATTCGCTTCCATCTTATTTCTAGAACGGAAGAGTTTCGCATTGGCAATCATTTCCATTGCCTTTGTGATCTTACGAGTGGACTGTACAGACTTGATACGTGTACGTAAAGCCTGTCTAGACTGGCCAGCCATATCAGTTCACTCCCTTAAGTAATTTAAACTGGTCAAGAATATCCTTCATTGCGTTCTTGATCTGTTCTGTTAATTCATCACTAAGAACTTCTTTATCTTCAATTTCTTTACAGATATTCTCATAATTCGCATGGAATGTCTTATGTAATGTATTTTCAAACTGTGGAACATCTTCTACAGCGATTTCATCCATATATCCTTCTTTAACTGCGAATAATGATAATACCTGATCTACCATGGACATTGGTTGATACTGAGGTTGTTTCAACAATTCAGTAACCTTAGCACCATGATCCAAGATTTTCTTTGTGGAAGCATCTAGGTCAGAACCAAACTGAGCGAATGACTGCATTTCATGATACTGTGCAAGATCCAACTTCAGGGATGAAGAAACCTTCTTCATAGCTTTTGTTTGTGCGGCAGAACCTACACGTGATACTGATAAACCAGAATCTACAGCCGGTCTAACACCTGCTGCGAACAAGTCTGTCTGTAAGAAGATCTGTCCATCTGTAATAGAAATTACATTTGTTGGAATATATGCAGAGATATCACCAGCCTGTGTTTCAATGATTGGAAGTGCTGTTAAAGAACCGCCACCAAGTTCATCACTCAACTTCGCTGCTCTCTCTAATAATCTTGAATGTAGATAGAAGACATCACCTGGATAAGCTTCACGTCCTGGAGGTCTCTTTAATAGTAATGACATTGTTCTATATGCGACTGCATGTTTACTTAAATCATCATATACGATCAATACATCTTTACCATTGTCCATCCATTCTTCACCCATTGCACAACCTGCATATGGAGCAATATATTGTAATGGAGCACTTGCGGAAGCAGATGCATTAACTACAACTGTATACTTCATTGCATCATGTTCTTTTAGTTTTTGAACTAATCGAGCAACTGTTGATTCTTTCTGTCCAATTGCGACATAGATACAATAAACATCTTTTCCTTTTTGGTTAATGATCGTATCAATAGCGATAGCTGTCTTACCAGTTTCTCTATCACCGATGATCAATTCTCTCTGTCCTTTACCAATAGGAATAATAGAGTCGATCATCTTTAAACCTGTCATCAATGGTTGATCTACAGATTTTCTAGTCATTACACCAGGCGCAACTCTTTCGATTTCACGTTCTTTTGTATAAGAGATAGGACCTGCACCATCAATTGGTTCACCCAATGGATTTACAACTCTACCTAATAAGCCATCACCAACAGGAACTTCTACGATCTTTCCTGTTCTCTTGACTTCATCGCCTTCTTTGATTTTTGTGTCTTCACCTAAAAGAACTGCACCAATGTGGTCTTCTTCTAAGTTCATGACCATTCCCATAACACCGTTAGGGAATTCAAGAAGTTCACTAGACATTGCGTTTTCAATGCCTTGGATCATGGCAATACCATCACCTACAGAGATGACGTAACCAACATCATCAGAATGGATCTTATTGTCATAGTTCTTGATTTCATTTTTAATTAAAGAACTAATTTCTTCTGGTCTGATTGAAGCGCTCATGCCATTTGTCCTCCTTTCAATAATGTACTTCTCATATTCTCAAGTTTTGTCTTCATTGTTACATCAGTAACAGTATTTCCCATTGTTACTTTGATTCCCGCAATAACACTAGGATCTACAACATTCTCAAGAATAATTCTTTTATTTGTTTTTGATACAAGTGTGTTTCCAATCGTATTCAAATCTTCTTGAGATAAAGCACGTGCAGATACAACTGTAGCGTGTTGAATACCAAGATCTTCTTCACACAATTCAATAAAACAAGAGTAAATTTCAGATAAATAAGAAACTCTACCTTTATCTACGATCAATTTCATGAAATTCACTAAGTTATGATCAATAGAAGCAAACACTTTATCAATCAAAGCTTTCTTTTCATCTTTACTGATCTTAACTGATGAGAAAAAAGTTGTTAGATCAGGATTTTCTTTCAAGACTTCTTTTAAAGTCTTTACTTGATCCATGTACTCTTCTACTTCATTCTCTTCTTGCGCAAGTTCAAACAAACCTGCACCATAACGTTCCGCAATCTCATTCATGGCTTTCCGCATCCTTTACGAAATCCTGAATTGCCTGACGATCGAGATCTTCACCATCCTTGGATCCAATCAACTTTCCAGCCGCATCCATGGCAATATTTACCATTTCACTCTTCATAGAATCGACCATCTTCAAGCGATCTGCCTCAATTGCTTCACGAGCCTTAACTTTTTCTGCTTCTGCTTCCGCATGTGCTTTATCAAGAATCGTCTGTTTTTCACTATCTGCTTGTTTTACTGCAGCTTCAACGATTGCTTCTGACTTCTTAGCAGCTTCGCTAAGTTGAGCCTTCGCACTTTCACGGTCACTAAAAGCTTCCTGTTTTGCTTGTTCACTTTGTGCTAAATCGGACTGCATCTTATCAGCACGAGCATCTAACCACTTCTTTACAGAAGCCCATAAGAACTTCTTCGCAAGCAAAAACAGAACTAATGTACTACATAGTTGAACTATGATAGTAATTAAATTTGGTATTAACTGACCAGTGATATCGATATCAATCATTCGATATAGATCCTATCAATTAATATACAAACATCAGAAGGATGGCAACGAGCAGTCCATAAATTGCACAAGTTTCTGACAAGGCAATACCAAGAATCATTGTTGAACGAATCTTTGATTCTACTTCAGGATTCTTACCAATTGCGTCACACGCATGAGCGGCTACTTCACCTTCACCTCGACCAGTCATCATACCTGTCATAACAGCTAAGCCTGCACCAATCGCAATCAAACCTTTATTGATATCCATTTTAAGCTCCTCCTTATATTAAGCTATGTCTTTATATTCTTCAGGAATATCATTCCCGATAAGAACCACCGTTAATGTAACGAATACTAATGTCTGGATAAATCCAGAGAACAAATCAAAATATGCATGTAATATTGGTGTTAGGAAAGGTGCTACAAAGTTAAACACATCTCCATTCACACTTGCGAATAAACCTATGATTGAGTTTGAAATATACTGACAGAAACTATAGATCAACTGCATCATAATTCCACCACACAAAATATTACCGAATAAACGTAACGCCATAGAAACCATTGTCGAAAACTTACCAAAGATGTTCATAGGTAACATGATTGGAATAGGTTCTAAGAAACTATGGAAGTAACCTTTCACACCTTGGAACTTGAATTCCACGATTTGTATCAATAACCAAGTTATTACAGATAGTAATAACGTTACGCTCAAATTTGAAGTTGGAGATGTAAATCCAAACAATGAGATAATATTCGCAGTAAAGATATATGTCCATAACACTAAGATATATGGTGTTAATGAATCTGCATATTTCTTACCAACGGAATTTGTAACTGTCTTATGTACAGCCTGTACACCTAACAATACTGGTAATACGATTCCCTTTGGTTTCTCCATTGGATCACATTTATCTATCTTCTTAGATAAAACAACAATTCCTATTCCTAATACTATTGTTAGAAATATAATCGTATATACATCACTCTGAATCGTCATTTTGCCTCCTTATTGATTAACAAATCTATATAAGATGTTAACTTTATTAACATCATACCTATCGCACATGCATAGATATTAAAGATATTAGGGAAGAATGCACATATAAGTAAAACAGCTGCCATCATTAGAAATGTAAACCCAAAATGACCTAATCCTGTTCTTTTATGTGATACTCCAACATCCATCACACCATTCCAGAAATGTTCTAATCTTTTATAGTGAATCAGTGCTTCTGTGCTACCCAATAAATAACCTAATGAGATCTTATAATTAAAA
>CAVCCE010000138.1:0-4946 GCA_963600555.1 Duodenibacillus sp. | reverse complement strand
ATTCATAGCAATAAGCTATGAGTCTTGATATAATTTTTTTATTAATTGGAGTTAATAAAATGAATTTAAATCAATTACAATACTTTCGTGTGCTCGCACAAACAGAACATTACGGTCATGCTGCTGAAAAATTATTCATCACACAACCGTCTTTATCTCGTGCCATTTCCCTTTTAGAAGAAGAATTAGGGGTTGAACTTTTCACTAAGAGCGGAAGAAATGTTGTGTTAACAAAAGCAGGACATGTTTTTTTTAATTATGTAGACAAATCATTAAACACTCTTGAACTAGGTATCAATGCAGTAAAAAAATATTCAAATCAAGAAGAAATACTATCTGTTGGTTGTGTGAATCCTTTTTTAAGAAATAACATATTTCATACTTATTTAGTTAATTTGGCATCTACAGATAACTTACGATTAGATATGTCAGTTTCTCAAACAGACAAATTATTAAAGGATCTACGAAATAAAAAATATGATATTGTTTTTTGTAGTTATTCCCCTACCGCAAAAGATATTACATTCATACCAATCATTGAAATGCCTTTTGTCGTAGCTATGCCAAAAGATGATGATTTTATACAATATAACTTTATTCAACCAGAACAATTACAACAAAGAAAAATGGTCTTTAATACAGAACCTGTATATTCTACTTTGATCCAACAAATCTTTGATTACTATCAAATCACGCCTGAAATTAAAGGTTCTTCAAATGAAGATTCTGTACTATTAAGGATGGTTGCAGATAAAGTAGGATTACTTGTTAGTACAGATCATATTAAAACTCTCTCTAATGAAACAGTCTTTAGACCATTAAAACAAGATCAGATACACCGCTATATCTATTTAGCGTATTTAAAAGATGCTGTTCATTCACAAACGATTAACCAAATTATTAATTACGCAAAAGAAAATGCACTTGAAGAAAAAGGTCAACAGCCAAAAGCTATTGACCAATCAAAATAGTACACAAATATCAAGTATCTTTTCGATAGTAAAATCATTTTAGGAAAATAATTTATCTAACTCTTGATTTTTCATTGTTGGTCTTCCAATTTATGTTTAAAGTACTAACAAAAAAACGAAAGTATTTATTACTCTCGATTCGTCGTTAGTAAGTAAAAGTTGTGTTTTAAAACAACTCAACGAGAATACATCGAAAGCTAAGTTTCTTATTAGTACTCTTAACACTACTTACTGTTGTCATATTTTTTAGCATTTTCAACAAAAGTGATTTATTATTAGAATATGAATTGGAATGAATATGGACAAATTATTGGTGTAAATAATGCTATCAGAAAATATTTAAAGAATGAATGCTATCACAAGCCTAATAGTACTGTTTTAAATTGGTTAACTGAGAACAAATTCAAACATATTGTAGTATTACTAATAGATGCATTAGGAGTATCTATTCTAAAAAAACATTCTCCGAATGGATTCTTTTTAAATAATATGAAAGAAGAACTAACTACAGTATTTCCGCCAACAACTAGTGCCGCAACAACTTCACTTAGGACTGGATTATATCCTAATGAAACAGCTTGGTTAGGATGGAATGAATACTTCAAAGAAAAAGATGATAATATCATTTTGTTTTTAAATAAGTCACAATACTATAAAAAGAATTATCCTAACTATTCATATGAATCTTTACCCATACAATTTTTAGATAGAGAAGAAAATAGTACTTCCGTTTGGCCTAATTGGGGAGAATGTAATCCTTCTAAAGATTTTAAAGAGTTATTAAATAACATTCTTATTCAATGCAAGAATCCTAATATCAATTATATTTATGGATACTATGATGCATTAGATACATACATGCATATAAATGGTCCATCATTTATTGGCTCTAAAAACATGGTTTTAGAAATAGAAAAAGATGTAGAAAATTTTTCAAAGAAATTACCACAAGATACTGGATTAATTGTAATAGCTGATCATTCTCAAATCGATGTTACATCCAATCATTTAGATGCTCATTCTGATTTATTGGAAACATTTTCTCATTTACCAGCCTTAGAGCCTAGAACAATTGCCTTTTATATAAAAGAAGATAAAAGAGAATTCTTTAAGAAAAGATTCAATGAAATATATGGCAATTCTTTTAAGTTATATACACATGATGAAGTAATTCAAGAAGAAATATTTGGTAGTGGTAATAATCACCCAAGACTAGAAGAATTCATAGGAGATTACCTAGCAATAGCAACAAGCGACATTTCATTGGTATATAATTCAAATAAGAAATGTCGTGGAGACCACGCAGGTGGTTTAAAAGAAGAAGCGATAATACCGCTCATCTTATATTCAAATAATAAGCAAACATAGAACATATTGAAAAGAATAAAATCAATCAAGCGGAATACACTAATGAACGGAAAAAATAATCAGATAGTATTAGATTTGAAATCTATACTTACAATCATCTTCACTAATTTTTAGTAGCGAAGACATTTTCCTATAAGAGAAATTTTTGACCTGGCGTTTCATAAATTCCTAATATCTTTAAGCAATAACTCAGTTAGGATAATAGTCGCCAGACCAAGACCGAAAGAACTGAGTTACTGCTTAAAAACATCCTTTCTCAATCTGACTCTTATACTATATCTTTTATTCACTATTTTATCTATTTCATCTGCAATTTGCTTTATAGATAAAATGAAAATTAATGTAATTATTGATTCTCTTTAGCACAAAAAAACCAGATACTCTATAGACTCAAAAATCTATACTATATATCTGGTTTTTCTTAGATTTCATCAATGCATTAAATTACTCAGTCTTAATATATCATTTTTAATGATAGGCTCTGAATAAATCTTTATTTATTAATTCTTTCTGCTATTAGAGTATTCAGTCCTTGTCATCAATGCAATGCACTCAACATGTTTTGTAAATGGAAAATTATCCACAGGTACGATTTTTTTGATTTGATAATTTTTAAGAAATTGAATATCTCTAGCTTGTGTTTCTGGATTACATGAAATATAGATGATTCTATCAGATTTCATAGAATTCAATTGCTTCAAAAACTTCTCAGTAAATCCACTTCTAGGTGGATCTAAAAACACAACAGACGGAGAATCTCCTAACTGTTCTAAGAACCTTTCACTATCTTCCGCAATAAATTGTGCATTATTGATATGATTCCTTTTTGCGTTATTAATTGCATCTTTGATAGAATCCGGATTGATTTCAACACCTAATACAAATGATGATTTCTTTGCTGCAATCAAAGAAATCGTTCCAATACCACAACACATATCCAAAACAGTATCATCTTTCTTTAAATTAGCCATTTGAATAGCAGTTGAATAGATTTTTTCTGTTTGTAATGGATTAACTTGATAGAATGTATTTGTAGAAATACGAAATGTCGTATCTAAGATACTATCTTCAATATACCCTTTACCATATAAAACATGATTCTTCTTTCCTAAGATCATAGAAGTATCTTCATCATTATGATTAAGAACAATAGATTTTATTTCAGGATGTAATGAAATAATTTTTTGTAAAAAAGTATTACTACCTGGTAAGTTCTTAGAACCAATCACAATAACTAATAAAACATCACCTGTCTTATGAGATACACGAATATAGGCATGTCTTAACACACCCCTTCCTGTATCTTCATCATAAGATTCAATATGCATCTGTGTTGCTATATGACAAATATCTGTAAGGATAGAATTTGCTTGAACATGTTGTATCAAACACATCTTTGTATCAATTACTTTATGAGTATTTTCTTCATACATGCCACACTTAATAACACCATCTCTATTATGTGTAAATGTAGCATAGATCTTATGACGATAATGATATGGATCTTTCATACCAATCACTGGTTCAACATTATTCTTTGGAAATAATGATCGAACATAATTTCTTTTCTTTTTTAATTGTTCTTCATATTCAACTTGAAGATAAGAACAACCTCCACATTTTCTAGATACTGGACAAATCTTCATAGTTTAATCTCCTTTACTGTATGTACTACATGATCATGAAGTTTTATTAATCTTTCATAAGACTGGTGACCTGTAGAAACTAAATATATATTTTTGATACCTAAAGCTATAGCCGTATTATAATCGGCGTTTGTATCACCAATAAAAACACATTCATCTGCTTTAGTATCATGATCAATCATCCATTGTCTTCCATTTTCAACTTTACTTCCAGACACTAAATTATCAACTCCCATGATATCCATGAAATATTGATCTATGTTGAGTTGTTTACATTGAATATGTAACTTTGTATCCTCACAAGAAGAAAGAACAATATTGATATATCCTTTCTCTTTTGCTTCTAATAATTTATCTAAAACACCATCATTTAATGAACAATCATCAAAATATTTCTCATAAAGACTATAAAATTCTACTCCAACATCATGAAATGTTTCATTTTCAAATGTATAACCAATTTGTCTATAATAATCTTCCATAGGAGTATCAAAAAGTGATTTATAGTCTTCTAAAGAGTAATCATGTTTTAATCCTCTTCTCTCTAACATCTCATTTTCTATCCTAACAGATATACCTACATCATTTAATATCGTACCATTGTAATCCCATATAATCGTTTTCATGTTTACTATTTTATAAAAAAATACAATATTACGCTAGACTAACCAATCTAACAAATGATAATAAATAACTAGGCAGAACATATGTTCAGATTACTCAAAGCCTTGAAAGTGAGGCATTATGTTTAATCTTGAAGAAATGAAATCTGGAGATATATGTAAGATTTGTTGGATGCTGGGAGATTTGGGAACATTTTTAAAAGAAAGACTTAAACTGGATATTGATGATACCATTCAAATCATATCTAACGATGGTTATGAACTAATCATTCGATCAAACAATAATACATACGCTCTAGATTCATTCAGTGCACATGCAATCAAAGTATATGCATGAA
>CAVCCE010000137.1:0-4957 GCA_963600555.1 Duodenibacillus sp. | reverse complement strand
GGCTTTAATAGAGGTACTCTACCAATTTCCTTCAAGTACATTTTAACAGGATCGTTCAACTGTACCTGTGCATTACCATGCATAACAGCTCTAGAAATCTGATCGATCGTTCGAATATCAACATCGGCATTCGAATGTTCTTCACCATCATCTTCATCTGAATCTGTTTCATCTAATAAAGCTTCTTCTTCAAGTTCTTCTTGAATATCTTCATCTTCAGATACTTCAATATTTTCAGCTCTAAACCAATCCCATAATCCATCTAGATCATCATCACTCATATCAAGTTTCTCTAAAGAAGCCATGATATCTTTTTGATAAATGACACCATCAGTAGAATAGATTTGTTTGTATTCATCTTTCAATTCATCTAAAGTTTTCACTTCAGAATTCTTTCCTTTTCCTTTAGAACTTTCAATTTTCTTTTCTTCTTTTTTCTTGGAAGATTTCTTTGGGCTCTTTTCTCCAACGATTTCTTCTGTTTTTTTCGTTTTCTTTGAAGTCTTTACCTCTTCCTTGTCAGCAGTCTTTTTTGTAGTCTTCTTTGGTTCTTCCTTCTTAGTAGACTTTTTAGGTTCTTCTTTAGCCACTGTCTTTTTAGATGTTTCTTTCTTAGCTGTAGCTTTTTTTGTTGAAGTAGCTTTTTTCTCAGTTTTTTCTTCTGTTTTTGTAGTCTTCTTTACAGAGGCCTTCTTTGTTGCGGGCTTCTTCTCTTCAATTTTCTTTGTTTTCGTTGCTTCGCTGGTTTTCTTCATTTAATAATCTCCTCTGTTCTTGTAGGCATTCGTTGTATTTGTTGATAAGTAAAGTTAAACTTTGACCATTCATTGCGTTTTGTAGTTGTTGTTTATATTGATTTGCTTGATCAGCAAGCACTTCAATCTTGATCTTACGCATTGCTCCAGATAACTTTTCTTCATCATATTCCACATCATATTCCTCATTGGATACAATATTAGTGATTAAATCTCTGATGTTTTGATCTGTACACATATCAATCAATTTTCCAACATCAGCTTTCCCATACGTATGATTTAAATCTAAGATCATCATGGAAAGATTATTGTAATCATCTCCAATCAGATAACCTAATTCTTCTTCATACTTTTGACTAGCTTTCAATGATTTCATCATCATGGAAAGAATCATTTCTTGTGCTCTTTTTGTTCCATCAGGAACGACCAATTTACGTATTGGCTCACTAACTTTCCTTTCATGCATTTCAGTTGCATAAGGAATCGGTAATTTTGTAATTTCAGATAAACGATCGACAAATACCTTACGATCCATTTCATCTGTTAATTGATCATATTCTTCTTTTAGCTTTAGGATCATTTCTTTTTTATCCATATAGCTTTGAAGATTTGTGTTTTTTTCAAAATACTCAAGTACAAATTCCATCCAAGTAATCTGGTTCTTTAATAGATTCTGTAAACCTTCTGTACCATTTTCTCGGATGATTTCATCAGGATCTTTACCTGTTTTATTTTGTACTATTGCTACCTCGATTCCAATCGATTGAGCAAGTTTCGCTGCCTTATAGGTAGCACGTTGACCTGCATTATCACCATCGTAACAAAACACGATCTTTGGTGCACATTTTTTCAAAAGAGATAGTTGTCGTTGTGTACAAGCAGTACCTAATGTACATACTGCATTTTCTACACCTGCTTTATGAAAAGCTATGACATCAGTTACACCTTCACATAAGAATATTTGTTTTTGTCTTCTTGCTTCTTGTTTCGCTCTATGAAGATTGTAAACAATATCTCCCTTAACAAATAAATCTGTTTCATTTGTATTGATATATTTACTTGTATTCTCAGGATTCATAGTTCTTGCGGAAAAACCAATAGGATTTCCATTTATATCATGAATTGGAAAAGTAATACGATTTCTAAATACATCTTGCGCTCCGCTTTCATTGATACGAGTAACATTTACTCCAACAAGAGCTTTTTCTTCATAACCCTTTGCTTTCAAGAATTTCGTTAATGCATCTTTAGATGGATCATATCCGATTTGGAATGTCTTACGAACATCTTCATTCAACCCTCTATCCTCTAAATATTGTTTCGCATTCATTGCTTCTGGAGTATCCATCTGATACATCGTATAAGCAATGGCTTCATTCAATATTTGATACATATTTTCTTTATGTGGATCTTTTATCTCTTGAGAAGCAGTAGGTGTCGTAGAAAGATGAAAACCTGTTAATTCGGCCACTCTCCCTACCGACTCAACAAAAGAAATCTTTTCATAATTCTGTACAAATGTGAATACATTGCCACCATTGCCACAAACAAAACACTTATAAATCTTTTTTTCTGGCGTTATCGTTAAAGAAGGATCATGGTCATTGTGAAATGGACAGACAGCTTTGTAGTTTTTTCCGTGATGTTCCACTTTGATATAATGTGAAATCACATTAACGATATCTGCCTGATTTCTCAATGCATCTATTTCTTCTTGTGCAATTCTCGCCATTTTTATCCTTTCTATTAGAAACGAATATCCTTTAGAACTTTCGCTCTAACATCTTCAACAGATAATCTTTCTTGTTCCATAGTATCACGGTAACGAATCGTTACTGTGCCATCTTCCAATGTTTGATCATCTACTGTAATACAATATGGAGTTCCGATTTCATCCATTCTTCTATATCTCTTACCAATAGAGCCAGCATCATCATAAGATACTTGGAAATCATAAGATAATGACTTATAGATTTCTTGAGCTTTTTCAGAATGAGCCTTTTTCTTAAGTGGTAATACTGCTGCTTTGATAGGAGCGAGAACTGGATGGAAATGCATAACGATTCTTGTATCTCCATTCTCTAAAGTTTCTTCATCATATGCATCTGTAAAGAACATGAAGAATAAACGTTCTACACCTACAGCTGGTTCTACGACATATGGAAGATACTTTTCATTTGTTGTTGGATCTAAATAAGTAAGATCCTTACCTGAAGTATTCTGATGTTGTGTTAAATCATAATTTGTACGATCAGCAATGCCCCAAAGTTCTCCCCATCCCCATGGGAACTTATATTCAATATCTGTTGTTCCTTTAGAATAGAAAGCTAATTCTTCTTGTTCATGGTCTCTAAAGCGTAGATTTTCTTTATTTCCACCTAAAGATAAGATCCAATCCATACAGAATTGTCTCCAATATTGGAACCAACCAGATCCATCTTCTTTCATATCAGTTCCTGGTTCACAGAAAAATTCCATTTCCATTTGTTCAAATTCTCTTGTTCTGAAAATGAAGTTACCAGGTGTGATTTCATTTCTAAAAGATTTACCAATCTGACCAATACCAAATGGAAGCTTTTTACGATAAGCACGTTGAATGTTCTTGAATTGAACAAACATACCCTGTGCTGTTTCAGGTCTTAGATAAATAGTACTCTTTGCGTCATCTAATGTTCCTTGGAATGTCTTGAACATCAAATTAAACTGACGAATACCTGTAAAATCATGGCCACCACAATCAGGACAAGGAATATTATTTTCTTTAATAAATTCTTCCATCTTTTCGTTGGACCAACCTTCACAAGTAACTTTACCTTCGCTCCAATTTTCAATCAATTGATCAGCTCTATGTCTTGTCTTACATTGTTTACAATCCATTAAAGGATCTGAGAAGCCTTTCAAATGACCACTTGCTTCCCATACTTTTGGATTCATTAAGATTGCTGCTTGAAGCTCTACGTTATTAGGATCTTCCTGAATAAACTTCTTTTGCCAAGCACGTTTGATGTTATCCTTTAAAGCAACGCCATAAGGACCAAAATCCCATGTATTACTTAAGCCACCATAAATTTCAGAGCCTTGAAATACAAAGCCAGTTGTTTTCGCATGATTAACGATTTTATCAAATGTTTTTTCCATATAATGGCAGTCCTCCCCTATTTTTACATATTCTGTAATAATATAGCACTAATAAAAGGCTTATTCAATGACAAAAAGTCTTTCAAATAAGCCAAAAGAACGAATTTTAATCCCCGTATGGATTCGAATCATTTCTATCAAGTTCTTTAGATCATCATAGGTTGCACCGCCACACTTCTCAATGATTTCAAATTGTCTTAAACTACCTTTACAAATTAATCGAAATCTTTTTAATGTTGCAGCATCCTTTAAAGAAACACCTTCTTTTGTTGCGCACTCCTTGCATAAGAACCCACCTTCTTTAATAGAGATTGCTTGTACAAGAGAAGAACCACAATGAACACATTCATCAACATCAGCTGAAATACCAAAGTATTTCATGATATCGCTACAAAATAATGAAAGTACAGTTATAGGATCTTTATGATTCTCAAGTAATGTAAAACTTAAATTCAAAGAGTCATATACTCCTTTATAATATTCGCTTTCCTCCCCATTCATAACAAAAGAGTCACTCATTTCACCTATTACTGATAGACAAGTTGATAAAGAAAGATCCATATGCATGTTTTTATAGGTTTCTATGGTTGATACATTTTTCAAAGAGAATATCGTTTTATCCTCTTTGTAATCTATCAAAAACTCTCCTTTAGTATAAGGAATCAGTCTACCAGCATTCTTACTTGTTGGTTTTCTTACACCATTAGCAACGATAGACAACTTTCCATGTTCCTTTGTTAGAACAGATAAAATAACACCATAATCCTTATAATCCGACTGTTTTAAAATAAAACCAGTCACCTTATCATTCATCGTTGTTTCCTGCTCCACCATATCCATACTCACTAATGAGATGATCATGGCTTCTCCATTCATCTTCAACACGAACAAACAATTCTAAAAACACTTGTTTATCCAATAACTTTTCAATATCTTTTCTAGCTTCTGTGCCAATTCTTTTTAACATCTTTCCTTGTTTACCAATCATGATAGGTTTTTGAGATGCTTTTTCCACTAGGATCGTAGCTTGAATATAACAAGCTCCTTTTCTAAATTCTTTGTTA
>CAVCCE010000136.1:0-4959 GCA_963600555.1 Duodenibacillus sp. | reverse complement strand
GCATCAACCATTGGTATACCTTTATCTGAGATTGCTTCTCTTCCAAATGAGTTCTTACAATCATCGCATAGGTAGTATTCATTATATTTCTTTACTTTTTTACTACCACAATGTGGACATACAATTTTTTTAGCCATATTTCCTCCAAAATTATTCTGACTCTATTTTACAACAGAATCTAGGAATAATCTCAAGAAAATGAAAGCGTTTTCTATTAATTCTTGTGTTTCTTTACAAATTCATAGATTGTCTTAACAACAAGTTTAGAATCTAATGGTTTTGAAATATGTTCATTCATTCCTGCTTCTTTTGCTTTTAACTTATCTTCTACGAAAGCATTCGCTGTCATCGCAATGATTGGAATGATCTTAGCATCTTCTCTATCCAGTGCTCTTATTTCTTTCGTTGCGGTATAGCCACCCTTTACAGGCATCATGATATCCATCAATATAACATCAAATTCATTCAAACTAGATTGGAAAAAAATATCAAATGCTTCTTGCCCATTATGCGCTTCAACAACACTCGCTCCATTTTCTTCTAATAAGAACTTCGCTATTTCCATATTCAATTCATTATCTTCTACTAACAATACATTTACACCTGTGATGGAGTATTCTTCTTCGATTTCATTTACTACTTCTTCCTTTACAGAAGTATCGATTTCAAAAGGAATCACAACATCAAATGTTGATCCTTCGCCTTTTACACTTTCAACACTGATCGTACCATTCATCTTATCGACAATACTTTTTACGATCGACATTCCTAGTCCTGTTCCATTATAACTAGAGCGAGCACTATTCTCTTCTTGTGTAAAAGATTCAAATACATGTTTTTGGAATTCTTCAGTCATTCCAATACCTGTATCTTCACACTTAAATTCTATTGTAGAAGTATGATCATCAGAATATATTTCTTTACATGTAATATAGATCTTTCCATTCTCTTTGTTGTATTTGATTGCGTTACTTAGGATATTCATCATGATTCGTTTTACATGTAATGGACTACCAACCAAATTAAAATGCTTACAATCACAATCGTTATCAATGATCTCTACATGTTTTTCTTCAGCTTGTTTATAGATTGCGACATAAGAATCTTTTACAACATCTAAGAAATTAAATGGAACATGTTCCAAAACGATTTCACCAGAATCCAACTTACTTTTATCTAGTACATCATTTACCAACTCAAGTAATATTTTGGAAGCTTCTCTGACTTTGCTTCTACATTCAGCTTGTTTTTCTAGATCATCTGGATAATGTTCCGCAATATCCAACATTCCAACGATACCATTCAAAGGTGTACGAATATCATGAGACATATTTAATAAGAATCTAGTTTTCACTTCATTTGCGACTTCTGCTTCTTTCTTTTTTTCTTCAAGTTCAATCAATGTTCTCTTTAATTCTTCATTTTCTTGCAAGGCATAAATCGTCTTCTGTAATTTCGTAGCATCTAATTCAAACAAACAAAATACCATTCCATATACAATTGATAATCTACCTAACCACTCAATATCATAGATTGTTGACATCACTGTAGAAGAAATAATAAAGAACGCATTCAACAACAAAGTCATTGTATTCATCATTTCGTTTTCATGTCTTCCTTTAATGATGTAATATGCAAACAACAAAATATAACAAATGATCATTACCATAAAGATCTTTGATAAAGGACCTTCACAATAATTATTCATATCATTAAAGTAATACACGATATGTGTAAAGAATGGTGATATACCACCAATTGCACAAATAAATACAGGAATCGATAATAGGATCTTGGCTTTTTTATTCTCTTCATGAGGCCATATCATACGTATAAAAATGTATACTAACAACGCTCTAAATGTATACCCTACCGCAGATAACAAGATACGTGAAACACTTGGCTCACTCCAAGTTCTTGTAATCTTCTCTAAATTAAAAGCAATCAATTCAATTACTTCACAATAAAATACAAGCTTAAAAGCACGACTTGCTTTTGCATCTAAGACCTTTTCTTTCGTAATAATGACCCAGATAAAAATCAAGCCAATAATTTCTGCATAGTTGTTACTTAAAAATTCTTCCAAGTTCATAAATAGATACCTAATTTATAACAATATTCTATCAGAATCATCAATAAATATCGTACTTTTAAAGATAATTCTTCATGATTTTTCTTACTTTTTTGTAAGAATAGAAAAAATAAGTCATTTCAGCTATAGCTGTTAATATCCATGAACATGGATATAGTAAATATAGAGATGTAATAGAATGAAAATACGCAAATATCGTATATACCCAGATTACTCTAAATACACAAGACCCAATAATAACAATGATCATAGGTGCAATACTTTTTCCCATTCCTCTAGAAGCTGCTATCGTACAATCCATAAAAGAAGATAAACAATAAGAGAAAGCCATGACTCTCAATTTTTCATTTCCAGCAACGATAACAGAAGCATCACTTGTGAATAAAGATAAGAAATATTGTCCAAATAACAATAACAACCCACCACATATCACACCAGCTGAGAATGAATAGAACAAAGAGATAAAATAACTTTTCAACATTCGATCACTTTTTCCAGCTCCCCAATTCTTAGAAACAAAAGAAGAACAGCCTGTATGGAAAGCAGCTAGAATGTTATATACGATCGTATCTGCGTTACTTGCGGCAGAATTACCTGATACGACTACTGCATCAAAAGAATTCACAGCCTTTTGAACAAATAGATTCGCTATCGCAAAGATTGCGTTTTGAATACCTGCAGGAATTCCAATTTTCAATATTTCTTTACAAGCTTTTCCATCGAATAACTCTTTATTCAAATGTAGTTTACAAAGATCTTCTCTTTTCAATAAATGTAATACAACTAATACGGCGCTAATATATTGTGCAATGACAGATGCGATAGCTACACCATCAGCTGCTCTATGGCATACAATAACAAAGAACAAATTCAAGATTACATTTACTACGCCAGCAACGCTTAGATACATCAAAGACCTTTTTGTATCACCGCATGCACTTAATACACCATTCCCATAGTTATAGATTGCCATAGCAGGAAATCCTAAAGAATAGATCATTAGATATAAGGATGCTTGAGAAAACAATTCTGACTTTGTATTTAATATCGTTAGTAATGGATTTGTTAGAAGAAGAGAAATCAAACAGATCACAATACCTACGATTCCGCACGCAATACAAGCAGAATAAACGTTCTTGATCGTATGTTCTTGATTTCCTTGTCCTAAACTATGCGCAACAATAACTGTCACACCACTTCCCATACCAATTAAAAAGCCCGTATATAAAGTAACTAAGATCGTAGTAGAACCAACTGCTCCTAATGCAGTATAACTAGAAAACTTTCCTACTACAGCTACATCGCTCAAATTAAATAAAACTTCTAATATCTGTGCAAACATTAAAGGAATACTAAATAAGAATATATTCTTCCATAACGAGCCTTCACACATCTCTATTCCATGACTTCTAGACATAATTTCCCTCACAATATGCATGAACAATTGTAGTCCTATTCGCCAAATATGAAAGTAAAAGTTTTCAAAAACATGAAATTATATTTCTTTACATTGATATATCAATTTAGTGATATGATTATTCGTGCCCAGAAAGAAAAGGTAAAAAATTATGAATTCAAAAGAAGTATCAAATGAACTATTAACATTCATTCAAAATAGTCCAAGTATGTTCCATTCTATTTCATCTATTCAAAAATATTTAGATGATTCTAATTTTACATATTTACCAGAAGGAACATCTTGGTCATTAGAAAAAGGTAAAAATTATTACACGATTAGAAATCACTCAAGTATCATCGCATTCAAAGTAGGAAATACATTAGATGATTATCATTTTCAAATGTGTGCATCACACAGTGATTCTCCAACATTCAAAGTAAAGTCTGTACCAGAATTAAAAGGACAAGGAGAATACTTAAAATTAGATGTAGAAGCATATGGTGGAATGATTGATTCTACATGGTTTGATAGACCTTTAACAGTAGCTGGTAGAGCTCTTGTTAGAAATGGAAATACGATTGAGAATAAACTTGTATATATTGATAAAGATCTATTATTGATTCCTAATGTCGCAATCCATTTCAATAGAGAAATCAATAAAGGATATGCATATAATCGTCAAGTTGATCTATGTCCTCTATTCTCTTGCGGTAAAGCAAAAGTAGGAGACTTTAGGAAGATGATTGCGGAACACCTCAATGTATCTGTAGATGATCTTTTAGGAACTGATCTATTCCTAGTCAATCGTCAAAGACCATGTATTTGGGGGTACCAAGAAGAATTCATATCTTCCCCTAAACTAGATGATCTACAATGTGCATTCTCAACACTAAAAGGTTTCTTAGCATCTAACAATGAACACGATATTAGTATCTATGCATGTTTTGATAACGAAGAAGTTGGTTCTAATACAAAACAAGGGGCAATGTCCACTTTCCTTCAAGACGTATTAAAAAGAATCAATTATGGTTTGAATATGGGCGAAGAAGCATATTATCAAGCAATCTCAAAATCATTCTTGGTCAGTGCAGATAACGCACATGCGGTTCATCCAAATCACCCAGAAAAGACA
This sequence comes from Duodenibacillus sp., assembly GCA_963600555.1. Taxonomy (GTDB): domain Bacteria; phylum Bacillota_I; class Bacilli_A; order Erysipelotrichales; family Erysipelotrichaceae; genus Bulleidia. The sequence continues at coordinate 336 of CAVCCE010000136.1, read as the reverse complement.
GACCAAGTCAATTGTTCCTATATGAATAAAGGATTGGTCATCAAAGAAAGTGCAAACCAAAAATATACAACAGATGCATTCTCTAGATCAGTATTCATGGAAATCTGTCATAGAGCGAATACACCATTCCAAACATTCGCAAATCGTTCAGATTCCTTAGGTGGTTCTACATTAGGAAACCTATCTAATACACAAGTCAGTGTACACGCTGTTGATATTGGACTACCACAACTATCCATGCATTCAACATATGAAACTGCTGGTGTAGAAGATACAGCCACAACGATTCAAGCAATCACAGAATACTATTCAACAAATATCAATATTACAAATTTT
>CAVCCE010000135.1:0-4959 GCA_963600555.1 Duodenibacillus sp. | reverse complement strand
CAAATGATGAGAGAGTATTAGATTCTATTTCAATTGATATCAAACAAGGAGAATGTGTCGTTCTGTGTGGAAAGAGTGGTTGTGGAAAAACAACACTATCTCGTATCATCAATGGTTTGATTCCTTCTTACTACAATGGTGAATTAACAGGTGAGTGTTTGATTGATGAAAAACAATATCAAGATATCTCAGAATATGTAGGTATCGTAGGTAGTGTATTCCAGAATCCAAGAACGCAATACTTTAATTCCAATACAACAGAAGAGTTGGCTTTTCCTTGTGAGAATAAAGGAATGGATAGAGAAGAAATATTAGAAAGAATCAATGTTGTTTCTAAAGAATTTGGTATTGAACATCTATTGGATAGAAGTGTCTTTTATTTATCTGGTGGTGAAAAACAGAAGTTAGCTTTTGCTAGTGCGTGTATGTTAGATCCTAAGATCCTAGTACTAGATGAACCATCTAGTAACCTTGATCAAGGAGCTATTGAAGAACTATCAAAGCTCATCAAGAAGATGAAAGAAAAAGGTAAGACGATATTGATATCAGAACATCGTTTGTATTGGTTAAAAGAACTTGTAGATCGTTATATTCTTTTAGATCATAAGATCGTAAATACATTTAATAAAGAACAGTTCTTAAATCTAACTAAAGAAGAAAGAAATACATATGGATTACGTTCATCAGATATAACAGAATGCATTGATATCATTCACACAAAAGAAAACAATGATATCCAATATCCTTTGTTAAGATGTGAGAAATTAAAGATTGGTTATGATCATGTGATAGCTGAAATTGATCTTTCTATTCAAAAGGGTGAGATCGTGGGTATCATGGGACATAATGGTTTTGGTAAGACAACTCTCATTAAAACACTGTGTGGACTATTAAAACCAATAGATGGTAATATCTACTACAATAACCAAAAGATCAACTACAAGAAACTAAGACAATATAGTTTCCTAGTTATGCAGGATGTGAATTATCAATTATTTTCAGATAATGTAAAAGAAGAAGTACTTCTAGGTTCAAATCATTCTGAAAAACTAGATTCTGTATTAGAAATGTTGTCTTTGAAAGAATTAGAAGATAGACATCCAGTATCTTTGTCAGGTGGTCAAAAACAGAGAGTAACGATAGCTTCAGCTTTGTTGAGTGGAAAAGAGTTACTATATCTTGATGAACCTACAAGTGGATTAGATTATTATCATATGGAAATGGTTGGTAAACTATTAAATGAAGTAAAGAAGAATGGACAGACAGTTGTTGTGATCACTCATGATGAAGAGTTTGCGTCAAGGTGGTGTGAAAGGATCATAAGATTAGATAACAGGAGATAATATGAATCAAACAAAATGGATTGGTGAATGGGAAAACTTTGAAAACTATATCAATAGTGAGAATGAATATATTTTGAAGTGTTGGAAGAATGCGGAAAGCGTTGCGGGTTTGATGCCAATGTTTCAACATGGTGTAAAGAATTTTTGGAAGAAATCTTGTTTTACAACAACAAATGAGAATCCTATTTCTATTGATCGTTGGAATGTAGAATCAATAGTAGATGGATTAAAGATTACATGGTTATTAAAGGATGGTACATCCTATACATATGATTATTATTTAGAAACAATGATAGAAAAGGGATTAGAGAACAAAGAAAGCTATTTGTTTGTTTCTGACACAGAAGATACACCATTTACATATCTATTAGCGATGGAACCAATGCCTGATAAAACAAAAGATGGTCTATTACCACATCTTCATTTTCAATATGGAAAGAATAAAGAAGATATCGTAAAAGATGATATGTTAGTGAATCCTGTTTGGTATGCGACAATGGTAGATAAGGATGGTACTTTATTACAGAAATGTAATTTATTGAATGCATTACATCGTTTACCTAGTTGGGAGAAATTAGATTAGAAGCCTATGATGGCTTCTTTTTTTGTTTACAGATGTTTTCTTTTTGATATCTTCAATTAATTGCGTATAATACAACTAATCATGAATGGAGTAAATTTGTGTTAAGTGTACTAGTAATAGATGATGATCAAATCACAAAAGAAATCACAGTTCAAGCATTAGAACGATTTGAAGATGTACAAGTCGTTGGTGCGGTGGATTCTGGTGAAGATGCATTGAATTTTTTGCGCGAAACGATCGTTGATCTAGCTTTTTTGGATATTGAGATGGATGAAATGAATGGTTTTGAAGTTGCGAAGAAGATACGTTCATTATTTCCTCAAGTTATGTATGTATTCTTAACAGGACACGTAGAATATGCATTGAGTGGATATGATTATCAGCCATTGTCCTTTTTAGCGAAACCAATCAGTATTACGAGATTAGAGAGCGTTTTAGAGATGGCGCGACAAAGGAAAGGTGATTCTAAAGAAACAGGTCAAAAAGTTAAACAGATTGGAATTCATGTGGATGGAAAATTAGAAATCATACGCACAGATGATGTTGCGTATATGGAGAATATTGGTAGAAAAGTGCATATTGTTTGTAGAAATCATAGAGAAATGGATACCAATGAAAGCCTAAAAAAATTATCTTTGATATTTGAGGAATATGGTTTTTTTAGGAGTCATCAATCAGTTATTGTGAATCTAGAACTTATTGAATCTATCAAACCAGATATGTTTAAAAGAACGTATCAGATCAAATTGAAGGGAATTCAAGAATTATTGCCATTAAGCAGAGATAAGAAAACGGAACTTCAACAACTATTGAAAGAAAGAGGGATACAAGTACTATGATTTCAATGTTATCTGCTTGGCTGATTGCTTATACGGCATGTTGGAGTGGAGCTAGAATGATGGGACAAGGAAGAATGAAAAGTGCTTCAAGTGCTATCTTTCCTTCATCTATATTTGCGATATTGTTTTACTTAAATCGTATGCTCCATTTTGATGTCTTATTATCGATGAGTTTTATCATTATTTCTTTTATCTATTTGATCGTTCTGTCAAAATACAAATGGATCCCAAGTGTTATTTCTACATTGTTTTCTTTGAATATTTGTGTGAGTGGTCAACTTAGTATATTGGTATTTCAATTAGATGGTTATGAAAAGTTATTGGTAGGAATCATCTTATATGGAATTAGTTGTATTCTTTGGAATAAAAATAGTAGCGTCTTTAAAGAACAAATAGTTGTTACAAATGAACAAAAGAAAGACCTAAAAGGAATCATGTGGTATTTGTTTTTAGGACCTATTATTTTGTTTGTTTGGAATATTTATGTATTATTCAATTCATATTTATGGAATTGTTATATTTTATTGTTTGATTTGATATTTTTAATACTTGTTTATTTTATGTTGTATCGATTAATGAAAGAGATGCAGGAACATATTGAGAATCTTATGGATAAACAATATCAAAAAGAAGTATTTAATTTCATGCAGGTAATACGTTCGCAACGACATGATTTTAATTTTCATATGCAGACTGTATATGGAATGTTAGAAAAAGAACAATATCTAGAATGTCAAAATTATATTCATAGTATGTTATCTATCGTACAAAGTAGTAATGATATCCTTCCAATTGAAAATCCCGCAATCAGTGCTTTGTTAAATACATTTCAAGAAATAGCACATCAAAAAGGATTAAAGCTAGAAGTTGAGATACATGATAATCTAAGCAATCTTCCTTGTACTGTTTATGAAATCAATACTGTGTTAGGTAATTTGATCCAAAACGCAATCGATGAATTAGAAAGAAATACAGAAGGTAGTAGGATCATTCATGTATTGATCATTAAAAGAGGAAATAATAATATGATCAAAGTTTCTAACTATTGTCATAAGTCGGTAGAAGAGATGAAAGATATTTTTACACCTGGTTACACAACAAAACCAAAACATGAAGGTCTAGGACTTTCGAATGCATCTAAGATGGTTGAAAAATATAATGGTGTCGTGTATCCAGAATTTGAAGACCATATGATCCATATGATAGCTAGGATTCCAATGAAGTATTAAGCAGTATTCAGTGCTGCTTTTTCTTTGCCGAAATTTACAGATATTTGTACAGAATCTACAAAAAGAATTTATGAAAAAAAACATTGTGATAAATTAAAACAAATATAAGAGGAGAAGTGTTATGGCAAAAGTAATCCAGTTATTTGATTATAGAGAAGCGGAATTACCTGAGCGTTTATTCGCTATCAAGATCAAGAAAGCAGATATTCAAAAAAAGATTGATGATGCAGCCCAAAGATTTTTGGCAATTGAATCACAAACGGATTCAATACAAGAAAATGATATCGTATCAGTGAGCTTGGAGAGTGATCTACCTTGGTTAAGCAGTGAATGTGAAAGATTTAGAGTTGGTAGAAAATTCTTTTATCCTGAAATTGAAGGTGATATTACAAATCATAAATTAGGAGATGAATGGGACTGTACGATTGAAGGAGATACTGTAAAAGTAAAAGTATTATCTGTAAAACGTCGTGTTGTTCCTAAGATGAATGATGAATTTGTAAAGGAACTACAAATTGAAGATGTTACGACTTTAGAAGAATATACAAACTATGTAAAAGAGCTCTTAGTTGAAGAAGATAAAGAGAAGAAACAAGGAGCTTTATGTACACTTGTGAATCGTCAATTGATTGAGAAGTCTACTTTTGAAATGGAAGATGATGAAGTTGATAATTTGTTCAATGAAATGATGAATGACTTTGAAGAAGGCACAAGTAGTGAAGAAGAATTAGATACACTTTTAACACATTTGTATGGTGGTAAGACACCAGAAGAACGAAACGCAAAAATGATGAAGGAAGTAGAGAAACAAATCAAGATCACAGCTATAGCGAATGCACAATGTGAAAAGGATGATGTTACTTGGACGATAGATGATTATAATGCGTTTGTTGATGCGAGTGCGAATGCGAGAATGACAAAAGAAGAATTATTGGAAGATTATCCATATGAAGATTATCTTACTC
>CAVCCE010000134.1:0-4997 GCA_963600555.1 Duodenibacillus sp. | reverse complement strand
TTTGGTAATCCACTTTCTAGAATGTTATATGTATCTAATAACAAGGATACATTATCTGGATATGTATCAGCGTACGCTTTAAAAGCTTCAAATTCATCCTCATAAAATTCAATAAAAGAATGTGCAATTGTACCAACTGCTTTTACTTCAGGTCCATATTTCATTTCAGCTAAACAATTTGCTGTACCAATGCAACCACCTAAAATAGCAGCATATGCACCATTATCTCCCGCAGATTGTCCTTGTGCTCTTCTTGTACCAAATTCCATTACATTTCTTGGAGTATGAGTAGAAAGTCCAGAAATCTTTGTTGCTTTTGTAGCAATCAAAGAATGAAAGTTCATAGTCTGTAATAGATATGTTTCAATTAAGATTGCTCCAACCATATCACATTCGATACGAACCATAGGTACTTGTGGATAACAAACAAGACCTTCTTTAAATGCATACATATCACCTTTCCATTTATAATCTTTTAAATATTCCAGAAAATCATCAGACATACCTTTTGTTTTCAAATACATAAGATCTTTATCAGTAAAATGATATTCTCTTAAAAATTTAACTAATGCATGTTGTCCGCAAGATATACTATATCCCTGATTATCAGGGTTTTTACGAAAAAACATATTAAAGACCATTGTTTTATCTTTAAAACCATGTTCAAACAAACAATTGGCCATAGTGAATTCATAAAAATCTGTTTCCATTGCTGGATTATCATAATCTTCATCCGCGATATAAGGTTCTACGACTATATTTGACATATCTAATCCTCCTATAAGATATCAATTTGGCATGACTTCATTACTTCTAAAGCTGCATTATGTTTTTCAACAGTAACACCAGCACATGCTTTTTCAACAACAGAGATCTTTGTGTTAGATAATGCAGCTCTTAATAATAATGCATTTGAAATAACACAAATATCAGTACATAGTCCAACAAGTGTAATTTCATCTGGTTGGTATGTAGTTAATTGTTGTACTAAAGCATAAGAACCAAATGTAGGTTTTTCAATAATTATTGATTCTTTATCTTTTAATGCTTCTTCAACTTTATGATTTAATTTCCATCCATCTGTACCTTTAACACAATGTTCAACAGGTAAATATTTACCTTCTAAAGTATTCAGATAATCTTTTTCATGCGTATCTAATGTAACAAAAATTTTATCATATCCTTTATTGATTTCATCTATCAATGGATCAATGATGTCTAAAGCTTCTTTTGTTCCTAACGAACCATCAACGAAATCTTTTTGTACATCAACAATAATCAATGCCTTTTTCATAAGTTTTCCTCCAAATAATCATACATAGGATCAAAACGATACAACGCGGCTTGTTTACCACCACGTTTTGCTTTCTTTCCTGTATCTTTCATCATTTTTTTTATATCTCTTCTAAAGTTTCCAGTATCAACTTTATGACCTATAACAGCTTCATAAGCATCTTGAACTTCTCTTAAAGTACACTCATCTGGTAAAAGATTAAATAAGATACCTGTTGAAGCAACTCTATGTTTAACAACATCCATTGCCATATTGATAGCTTTAATATGATCAGCTGCTAATACAGCATTACTTTCCGCTAACCAATTTGATTTACTTTCAACATAATTTCTTTTCGCTGTTTCTGATATCTCATAAGCAATATGAATACCTTTGTTCTCTTCATCTAACGTAACAATAGATTTTCTACCTTGTTGACTTGTTGAAATCGTCTTCTTAGAAACGGTAAACCAACCAGCATCACTCGCATCATCATTTGCGTGTGTATTCTTAATGTTTGATGAAGGAGTCATCGATAAATAAACTGTTGTAATGATACGTGTTCTAGGATCTCTATCTGCATTTCCAAATGTATATAATTGCCTGAAATAAGTATATTCAGAAATACTAGTTTCTTCTTCAAGCTCTCTTACTACGGCTTTTTCCATATCCTCATCAAAATTAACAAAACCACCAGGCATTGCCCAATCTCCAATAAACGGATGATTTTTTCTTTTTACTAATAGTACTTTTAGTTGACCTTCATACACGGTCAATAAAATCATATCAACAGTATTACTTGGCCTACGATATAAATTTTCATCATAATTTTTTAAAAACTGTTCTAAAGTTTCACCTTGTTCGTTTAATTTTTCCATACTCTTATATAGTCACTTTGACTATATAAATTTTATGATATACAAAAATAATCTGTCAATAAAAAAGACCCAGAAATTCTGGATCTAATTAAAATAATGATTCATTATGATGTATTCCTAAATGTTCATAGGCTTTTTCGGTTACGACTCTTCCACGAGTCGTACGATTAACAAAACCAATTTGAATTAAATATGGTTCATATACATCTTCTAATGTAGTAGTTTCTTCAGAAATAGAATTCGCTAAAGCATCTAGTCCAACAGGACCACCATGAAACCTTTCGATGATACCCTTTAAATAACGAATATCAACTTCGTCTAATCCCAAAGAATCTACATGCAGTCTTGTTAAGGCATCCTCAACGATTTTCTTTGAAATAACGCCATTATTCAAGACCTGTGCGAAATCACGAATTCTACGTAATAAACGATTCGCAATACGAGGTGTTCCTCTAGATCTTTTTGCGATTTCAATAATTGCATCATCTTCAATCACAACCCCAAGAACACGCGCACTTCTAGCAATAATTGAAGATAATTGTTCTTCATTGTAATATTCCAATTTAGAAATAATACCAAAACGATCACGTAATGGTGAAGAAAGATCACCAGCTCTAGTTGTAGCTCCAACTAAAGTAAATGGTGGCAAAGGTAGTCTTACACTTCTTCCACCTTGTCCATTTTCTCCCCCTACCATTACATCCATTTCAAAATCTTCCATTGCTGGATATAAGACTTCTTCAACGACTTTTGGTAAACGATGTATCTCATCAATAAACAAAATATCACCAGCATCTAAAGTAGAAAGAACACTAGCAAGATCACCAGGTTTAGAAATGCTTGGACCAGTAATGATCTTAATATTCGTATGCATTTCATTCGCTAGAATATAAGATAAAGTTGTTTTACCAAGTCCTGGAGGACCGTATAAAAGGACATGATCCAATGATTCATTTCTACCTAAAGCAGCTTGGATATAAATTCTTAGATTTTCTTTTAAAGAATCTTGACCAATATATTCATCCAAGCTCTTAGGACGAATACTTTCTTCATCATCACCAATGACCTCTTGATTTGACATTAAACGTTCGTTATTTTCCATATACACTCCTATTTAGCTTTCGCCATGTAGCGTAGTCCCATAGACATATATTGTTCTACAGATAGTCCAGGATTCTCCGCCATATAATGAATGCAGCTGGAAAGTTCCGACTGCTTATAACCAAGGTTCTTAAGGCCTTCTATTGCATCTGTGATTTCTTTAGAATATTTAGAAAGATTTTGTTTGCTAGCAGTTGTATCAGAAACGACGAGTTTTCCTTGAAGATCCAATACGATTTGAGAAGCGCTTTTTGCACCAATTCCAGGCATCTTTTTTAAAGTTGCCACATCACCTTGAGAAATGGATTCAATGATTGCTTGATAGCCAGCTTTCGCTAACATGTTTAATGCAGTTTTAGGACCTAGACCTTTCACAGAAATAAGTTTCAAAAATAATTCTTTTTCCTGTTGAGACTCAAATCCATATAAATTCATACCACCTTCAAAAATATGTAGATAAGTATAAACTTGAATATCACTATTTAAAGTCAATTTATCTGTATGAGGATAAGCAATTTCCCATCCCATACCATTATGATCAATAACAACACTATCTACAGTATAAGAAGAAACAGTTCCTTTAATAAAAGCAATCATAGTTCACCTCACTAATCCTTGAAATCAAGAATGTAATTGTTAACAATAACTTGGTCTCCATCACGTGCACCAGCTTCACGCAACGCACGATCAACACCCATTTTATCTAATTGAAGACCTAATTGATATGCTTGATCAGGATCATCTAAATCATAAGTATCAACAAGATTATCAATCTTTTGAGAAACAACTTTCCATCTACCTGGAGCATCCTTCTCAATATAGAAATCAGGACGTTTAGGTTGATATCTATAAATGATTGTTTCTTCAATTGGTTCAGCATTTTCTGCTTCAACCACTTTAGCATTATCTATTGCTTCCATCGCAGCATATAGAACTTCTTTCAGACCTTTATGTTCCAATGTGGAAACTTCAAAAATCTTAAGATCAGGATATTTTTTCTTGAATTCATCAAGATACATAGACGCATATTCATCATCCATTTTATTCGCTACAACGATTTGTGTCTTTTTTTCTAAATCAGCATCGTATGTAGCTAGCTCTTTATTAATGATGTCATAACATTCACAAGGATCACCTGCACTGCCACTCATATCAACAACATGTATTAAAACTCTACATCTTCTAATATGACGTAAGAATTCATGTCCAAGTCCTCTGCCTTCTCCAGCACCTTCTATTAATCCAGGCATATCAGCTAAAACAAATCCTTTTTCACTTCCAAGATCCACAACACCAATATTAGGTTCAATTGTCGTAAAAGGATAAGCAGCAATTTCAGGGCGTGCATTTGTCACAACAGATAAAAACGTTGATTTACCAACAGAAGGAAAACCAATCAAACCAGCGTCAGCTAATAATCTTAATTCAACTTGAATGTTTAAAGATTCACCAATTTCACCAGGTTGAGCATATTCAGGTGCATCATTTCTAGCAGTAGCAAAATGATGATTTCCTAAACCACCTTTTCCACCATGTGCAATTAACACTTTCTGACCAGGTTTTGTTAAGTCAGCAAGTAAATCACCATTATCAGCATTTCTGATCATTGTACCAAGTGGAACACCAACAACAACATCATCACCACTTTTACCATGCATCTTCTTAATAAGACCTGGTGATCCATTTCCTGCTTTTATTGTCTTAGTAAATCTTAATTTTGTAAGTGTCGTCTCATTGGTATCAAC
>CAVCCE010000133.1:0-5025 GCA_963600555.1 Duodenibacillus sp. | reverse complement strand
TAATCGGGACATTTTCTCTTTGGTTTACTTAAGACATTTTCTTTTTGGTTTCACACTATTGACAGAGTTTGTTTATGAAACTAAAATTTTAATAAATGTTATGATCAGGATATGATTGTAGCGGATTGAATGTAGAGAGTTTCTTGGTTGGTGAAAAAGAAATGACAAACGTTATGATTACTCCCTGTGAACAGTGCTTGAAAAAGATTACCGTTTTCCGCGTTAAGGATTCGAGAGCCCGCAAGGGAACAAAGGTGGTACCGCGCTTATTCAGCGTCCTTTCTTAGTAGAGAGGACGTTTTATTTTGTCCTCAAAGGAGTACAGAAATGATTAATTTTACAGAAAACAAAGATTTAGAAACACTTAACCATTCATGTGCACACATGATGGCACATGCTATTCAACACATTTGGCCAGAAGCTAAGTTTTGGGTTGGCCCAGTAGTTGAAGAAGGCTTTTACTATGATGTAGATCTTGGCGACGTAACTATTACTGATGATGATTTAAAGAAAATCGAAAAGGAAATGAAGAAGATTGCCAAGGATGGTAAGAAAATCGTACGTCATGAGATTTCTAGAGAGGAAGCTTTAGAACAGTTTAAGAATGATTTATATAAAGTGGATCTGATTACTAGAATGCCTGAAGGTACAAACATTTCTATGTATACACAAGGTGATTATACAGATTTATGTCGTGGACCTCATGTTGATAACGAAAAACTATGTAAGAACTTCAAGTTAATCAAACATTCTGGTGCATATTGGAAGGGTGACAAAAACAATAAAGTTCTACAAAGAATTTATGGTGTTTGTTTCCCAACTGCTGAAGAATTAGAAGCACATTTACAAGATCTAGAAGAAGCTAAATTGAGAGATCATAGAAAACTTGGCAAGGATCTTCAGATGTTTATGTTCTCTGAACCTGTTGGTGCAGGTCTACCAATGTATCTACCAAATGGTTTTACAGTTAGACGTTTATTATCAGATTACATCATGAACAAAGAATTAGAACAAGGTTATGTTCATGTTATGACACCTAGTGTTGTTAACACAAAGCTGTATAAGATTTCCGGTCACTGGGATCATTATAAGGATGATATGTTTCCTGGTATGACATCAGCTAAAGATCCTGAAAATGAATATGCTTTAAGACCAATGAACTGCCCAGAACATATGATCATGTTCAAGAGCAAGTTACATTCTTATAGAGACCTTCCAGTAAGAATTGCTGAAATTGCGAATGATTTCCGTTTTGAAGCAAGTGGTGCTTTAACTGGTATTGAAAGAGCTAGAGCTTTCACACAGAACGACTCTCATATCTTCTGTAGACCAGACCAGATTGCTGATGAAATCAAAGATGTAACAAAGTTGATCCTTGATGTTTATAAAGATTTTGGTTTTGAAAAATATTCTTTCAGATTATCTTTAAGAGATCCTGCTAATAAAGAAAAGTACTTTGGTCATGATGAACTTTGGGAAAAGAGTGAGTCTGAACTAAGAGCTGTATTGAAAGAAATGGATGTTCCTTTCTATGAAGCTGAAGGTGAAGCTGCTTTCTATGGTCCAAAGATCGATGTTCAGGTTCGTTCTGCATTAGGTCATGATGTAACACTTTCTACAATTCAGCTTGACTATCAATTACCTGAAAGATTTGAACTTGAATATGTAGATTCTGATCAAGAAAAGAAGAGACCAGTTGTTATTCATAGAGCTATCTTAGGTTCTTTAGATCGTTTTATTGCATTCTTGTTAGAAGAAACAAAGGGTGTTTTACCTCTTTGGTTATCTCCAAAACAAGTAGTAGTAGTTCCTGTTGCTCCAGAAGTTCATTCAACTTATGCGCAAGGTGTAGTTGATAACTTAAAGGCAATGGGCGTTAGAGCATCTCTTGATGCAAGAAATGAAAAATTAGGTTATAGAATTCGTGAAGCACAAACTTCAAAAGTACCTGTACAGATTGTAGTGGGTGATGGAGAAGTTGAAAAGAACGAAGTAACTGTAAGACGTTATGGTAGTCGTGAACAGGTTGCTATGAGCGTTGAAGATTTCTACAAGATGTTAAGAGAAGAAATCGCTAATAAGAAATAAATTAAATAACCATCACTTAAGTGATGGTTATTTTTTTGGAATGAAAAAGGAATCTTGAGGATTCCTTACTTAACGATTTCCATACCAATTGCTTTTTGAACTTTTTTAACTTTTTCATTCGCAATGATATTAGCTTTTGCTGCACCTTCTTGAAGAGTTTTCTCAATAATACCGGATTCACAGATTTCTTTGTACTTTGTTTGAATTGATTCAAGTAATTCACATACACTATCCGCAACAGCACGTTTGAAATCTCCATATCCTTTTCCTTCAAATTCTTTTTCGATTTCTTCAAATGGAAGGTCGTTGTTTAATGATGAATAGATTTGCATCAAGTTTGAGATACCTGGTTGATTAACAGGATCAAAATGTACATGAGCTAAGTTGTCTGTTACTGCACCCATAACTTTCTTTCTTGCTACCTTTAAATCATCTAAAAGATAAATACATCCTTTATTAATTCCATCAGATTTGCTCATTTTCTTAGTAGGGTCAGTTAATGACATGATTCTGGCACCAACTTTACCAACTAATGGTTCTGGAATTGTAAATAAATCACCATAACGATTATTCATTCTTTGAGCTACATCTCTTGTTAATTCAACATGTTGTTTTTGATCTTCTCCAACTGGAACATATGTTGGGTCATATAACAAGATATCTGCAGCCATTAATGCAGGGTATGTATATAAACCACCTGTTAGATTCTTCTCGCCTTTTGCTTGTTTATCTTTGAATTGTGTCATACGGTTTAATTCACCCATATATGTATGACAACACATGATATAACCTAATGTTGCGTGTGCTGGAACATCTGTTTGTAGAAAAATAGTTGCTTTATTAGGGTCTAATCCACATGCAAGATATAAAGCTACACAATCATGTAGATTTTTTTGTAGTTCTTTAGGATCTTGTGGAACTGTGATGCAATGAAGATTTGCGATAAACGCAAACATTTCATAATCATCTTGATACTTAACAAATTGTTTCAATGCTCCAATGTAAGAACCTAAATGTAATTCCCCTGTAGGTTTGATTCCTGATAACATTCTTTTCATAATTGTACCTCCAAATAAAAACGTCTCTTCAAAATTTTATGAAGGGACGCAAGAGACGATTTGCGCGGTACCACCCGTCTTATCTCATTTTAAGAGATCACTTTATGAAGATAAACGATTCACGTATAAAAGATGATACGAAGCTCCAATTTAATCTATCTTATGAACAGTTTCCATCAAACACTGTCTTTCTATACAGGGAAGATAAGAATAATGCACTTCCTTTTATGTTCATTATTTTAGAAGAATCTACAAATACAATCAAGTGTCTGTTAAAAGTATTGACGTATTTGTTATAATATTTTTTGTGAAAAAGGAGACCAACTATGAAAAATCAAGAGTAAAATGAATTAATTTTACTAAAAAGATTTGGTTGTAAAAAAAAGCATAGTGAAAAGTCTAAAATCTCCTATAAAATTTTAGACTTATGTTCTTTGAAAAATCAGTTAAGTGTTAATTAGAGAAATCCTCATTTGGATGATTAAGCACCCAATAGATGTATCGGATAAGTTTCACCGCGCAATGTCCCAATGCATTATAGTGATTCTTACCTTCTGAACGTTTCTTTAAATAATAGTCTTTCATGTCTGAATTGTGTTTTCTAACATTGTTCGCTGCCCATATCAATGCGTATCGTAATATCTTGTTCCCGCGTTTAGACATTCTGGTCCTAGAAGCATTGAATGTACCTGATTGTCTAACGATTGGATCTAGTCCTGCATAGGCTACTACTTTCTTTATGGAATCAAAACGTGCTATATTGACTATGGCAGACATGATATAAGCTATTTCAATGGAATTCATCCCTTTGATTTTATGGAGTGGGGACTCGCAGACCGAAGGATTTTCTTGAATCGCATTGTTTACTTCATTGATCTGCCTTTTTATATGTTCGAGTGATTCGATTGTTTGTTTTATCTTGAGAGCTAGGGCAGCAGAATCGAAGCCCACAGAATTTTTAGAGGCTTCCTTGATTGAGCGAATCTTCTCTTCTTTGAATTTCTTGCCTGAGGCAACGTTTGAAAGATGAATAAGATGATCAATTCTAGTGCTAGATATTCTTTTAGCGGTAGGACATTCTTTTAGAACGGCATATATAGCTTTAGAGTGAATACCAGTTTTACCAACAATGGATTCTAGTTCAGGAAACACTCTATCAAGATAAGAAAGCAATTGTGTTTTAAGCTTAGATGATTCTTTCAAAAGATCGTCACGCTGAGTACAAAGTTCTTTCAAATCATTCTGATTAAAGTCTTCTTGAATCAGTTCTTCACTAGAAAACATTAGAAATTGGGCAATGGATCTTGAATCGATATTATCGTTCTTAGCATTGCGAATGGAAAGACCTCTAAAACGACATGTTTGGATAGGATTCAATAAATAGCACTTAAACTTTTTTGAAGAAAGAAAGCTGAATAAATTTTGATGATAGTGAGCAGTGGATTCAAAACCAAAGATACAATCATCGAATTTAGATAAAGCTGATAATAATGCATTAAATCCTTCTACATTATTATCGAAATGAAGAGAGTCAACTACTAGTTCACCAGTAGAAGAGTCAAAAGCAGAAGCGACGTGTTCATATTTGGCAACGTCAACACCAATAAAAATGGACATAAAAAGACCGCCTTTCTAGAAAACCTTGTAAAGTTTCTATGGCGATCTAATCGGTATCCTTGCGAGACATGAAAACACACTTAACGTGGCTTATCCAACTATAAACAAATTTAGTAAGAGCCATAGACTCACTCTCCCTTAAGTAGAATAACTACAGTTTTTATAAGAGAAACAAAGGTTATCTACTAAACATATTAACAGAAGGATAGAAAGGAAAGTGATATTTACGTACTTTAACAAGGTACGTTTGTATCATACAAGT
>CAVCCE010000132.1:0-5034 GCA_963600555.1 Duodenibacillus sp. | reverse complement strand
CTGCATTATTACCTTTAGTTGGTCTATCATTAGCATTTTGTTATAAATTCATTGTATTCATAGCTTCATTTCTATCTATTTATACAATGATCCTATTCACTTCTCACTTAACTAAGAAAAAAAGTGTTACTTGGATTGCAGGATGTGCATATCTATTTAGTAATTATCGTATTACAGATATCTATGTACGTGGAGCATTAGGAGAAATATTTGCGTTCTCATTTCTTCCATTAATGTTATTAGGATTATATGAAATCATTGAAGAAGATCATTGTTCTTATTTTACTTTAACGATATCCATTACGTGTCTTGCCTTATCCCACAATCTGACATTTCTTCTTTCAAGTATATTATGTGCGCTATTCGTTATTCTTTCCATCCATAAACTAACTAAGAAAAAGATCATTTGTATTTCAATATCAATTTTCTTTGCGTTTCTATTATCTTGTTTCTTCACGTTACCAATGTTGGAACAATTAAAATCACAGTCTTTTATTGTAGATTATTATGGACAAAGTTCTGATCTTTCATCTCATTCCATGAATCTCTGGCAATTCTTTGTGAATGAAACAATATTTGGATATAGTGGAAATACATATGACGCTTCTATGGCAATGACTGTCAATGTAGGATGGTTTCTCACATTCGCACCAATCACTTACATCTTTGTAAAAAAGAAAGATCCATTCGTAATAAAACTGTTAATTATTGGATATATTTGTTTGATATTACCTTCCTCTATATTTCCTTGGGATAAGATTCCTTTACAAATCTTACAATTTCCATGGAGATTCAATACATTATCGATGGTATTGTTATCAGCACCTGCAGCCTTAGGTATCTCTAATCTATTAAAGAAAAGCATTCTTAGATATATCATTATTGTTGTACTATGTACAGAATGTATTTATCACGTATATCCTGCATTCTCTCGTACATTTGGAATCACTTCTAAAACGACATGGTCTGATATCTTAGATGGTGAATTATGCGACCCTTATTACAGTGCATATTATGTAAGAGTGGAACTTGCTGGTGGCGATTATCTACCTTTAAGTTCGCCTGATTTTAGAGGTAGATCAACAGCAATCAAAGATTCTAATAATAATGATCTAAATATTTCTTATACAACGGATTACAATAAAATTACTTTCAATACAGATTCTTTAGAAAGTAATACACAGCTCATCATGCCTAAAACGTGGTATAAAGGATATACTGTATATCAAATCAAAGATGGAAAAAAGATTAAAGTAGAATGTAGTTCTAACAATGAATCTATGGTTACTTTCTATGCTGAAAAAGATTCTACTTATATCTTAACTTATGAAGATACGCCACTTAGAAAGATTTGTTTAAGTGTCTCGTTACTATCATTTATGATTTGGATCATTGTTCTAAAAAAGAGTTCTTCTTAATGAAGAACTCTTTTCCATATTCTAACTCCATAGGCATGTAATGAAGTACCCTTCACTACTTTTGGCCATACAAGTTCATACGATTCATCAATTGAATAAGGTGTAACTGTCTTATGAGATAAATTACAATCTACAATGATAGATGTATGCTTATCCCTTCTTTCATAAACAAATCGATCCTTCTTTTTATTTAAAACTTTAAATTCACCATACAACAATACCTTTTCTTTTCTTCTAAATTGAATCATTTCTTGATAGATCTTCGTAATATCAGGATCAATTGTTTGTTTCGCATTATCATTCCAAGGAAGTGGTAAACGAACATGATCTCTACTGCCCGCAAGTATCGTATTCCATGCTTCTTGTTGTGTTTTTCCTTCCTCTTGGAGTTGTTTATAATAATTGATAGATTCAATATCATTTAGTTCATCAATTGATTGAAATGGATAATTCGTTAATCCCATTTCATCTCCTTGATAAATAAATGGTGTGCCTTTCAAAGTCATCTGCATCACACATAATAACTCTTCTATATCTTTTCGATAGATTCCTGTAGGATCGATCTTAGATACCATTCTAGGGTTATCATGATTGTTGTAAAAGATAGACATCCAACAATTATTACCATACTCATTCATCCATTCAATCATATAATCTCTAAAATAGTTCAAATCATACCGATAATCATCCCATCTAACATGACCTGGTGTTTCTAAATGATCAAAAGAGAATACCATATCTAATTCTTCTCTTTCTTCCCCTGTTACTCTTCTAGACATTTTAAGACCTAATCCTGGTGTTTCTCCAACAGAAAAAGCATCATATTTAGAGAAAGCTTTCTCATTCAATTCATGTAGATATTCATGAAGATGTGGTCCATAGTAATAGTGTTCTATTCCCGTATATCCCATTAGATTACCAACCGATTCATTTCCTTCTGGTAATCCTTTTTCTTTAGAAATATAGTTAATTACATCTAATCTAAAACCATCTACACCTTTGTCTAGCCACCAATTCACCATCTCAATGACATCATTTCTAACATTTGGATTATCCCAATTGAGATCGATTTGTTTTTTCGCAAATAGATGTAAAGCATATGTATTATCCTTATATTCACTCCACGCTGAACCAGAAAAGAAAGACGTCCAATTGTTTATATGTTCTTTATCACGTATAAAATAATAATCACGATAAGGACTATCTTTATCATTTATTGCACTTTGAAACCAACGGTGTTCATCAGATGTATGATTCACTACTAGATCCATGATCAATCTCATTCCTCTATGATGTGTTTCTTCTAAAAGTTGATCAAAGTCTTTCATCGTTCCAAAATCCGGATTGATTGCTTGGTAGTCACGAATATCATATCCATTATCTGCCATCGGAGAATCATAGATTGGAGATAACCACAACGCATCAACACCTAATTCTTTTAAATAATCTAATTTAGAAATGATTCCTTGAATATCACCAATTCCATCTCCATTACTATCACAAAATGTTCTAGGATAGATTTGATAGAAAACAGATTCCTTCCACCATTTCTTTGTAATCTCTGTATTCAATGATGCCTCTTCACTTGTATCCATATTCACCAAATGAATGAGCGCATCCCAGAATCCATCATCTAACACTTTCTTTGTGAATGGTTTGATTGATTTTAAAGTTAAATTAGAAACAATGATGTT
Source organism: Duodenibacillus sp. (assembly GCA_963600555.1). Taxonomy (GTDB): domain Bacteria; phylum Bacillota_I; class Bacilli_A; order Erysipelotrichales; family Erysipelotrichaceae; genus Bulleidia. Next base: position 1,922 of record CAVCCE010000132.1, on the reverse strand, counting down.
TGTAAGAAAAGAATCACTTAATCCTACCTGCATCACTACTTTCTTAAGAATGTCATGTCCTATTGGATTATTATAGACATCCTTGATCTTAGAATTCATTGTAATTTTCATATGTATCACCTACCAACATTATCGCATAAAAAAAGAAGAGTGTTACCTCTTCTTCCATTAAGCTCTTAATTCTGCATGAACTCTCTTAGATAAATTATCTAAGATCTTATCATGAGCTGTTGTGATTTCTTCATCTTTCAACGTATGATCAGCTTGATATGTTAGTTTTAATGCAACAGACTTCTTACCTTCTGCGACATGTTCACCTTCATAAACATCGAATACTTCTACGCCTGAAAGAATGTCCTTAACTCCTGCTGTTGTAATGGCCTTCGTCAATTCTGCTGCTGTAACTGTCTTATCAACAACTAAAGCTAGATCTCTTGTTACAGCTGGGAACTTAGGAAGTTCTGTAAATTTGATTCTTCCAGCCTTTGCCTCAAATACAGGATCCAATGTCAATTCCGCATATGTGACATTCTTTAGATCAAACTTTTTAGCATAATCAGGATGTAATTCGCCAAATACGCCAAGTTTCTTATTTCCTAAAGAAATAACAGCACTTCTATAAGGATGGAAATGTTCAACATCCATCTTATTCTCTTCAATCTTGATTCGTGAGCCAACAAATCCTAGTCTCTGTAACCAGTTAAGAATGATTCCTTTCATTGCATAGAAATCACCTTTCACTTGAATATGTCTCAACTTATCTTCCATTAGATTTCCATCTAATACGATTGCGAGTCTTTCTTCTTCAACACCAGTAGCATATACTTTTGAAATTTCATAGAACGCGTTATTTACATTAGAATGCGCTTGGTTATACTGAACAACTTCCATAACAGAGTTGATTAGATTTGTTCTTGTATATTTACGAGCTTCACTCATAGGCATAGCGAGTTCTACAGGATTTTCTAATGCATTGAAACCATTCTTTGCGTAATCTTCATTGACTAATGTATATGTAACGATTTCATTCAAACCTTCAGCCATCATTGCTTCACGAGTCGTTGTACGTGTCATTTGAACATTGCTACGTTGACCAACAGTAGCAGATACATCAGGTAATGTACTTGGTAAAGAATCAAATCCTAGTAAACGAATAACTTCTTCATCAATATCAGCTGTACCAGAAATATCAATACGATAGCTTGGAATATGACATGTGATTTCATCACCATTGACTTCTGGTTTAAAATCTAACCATTTCAATGTTTCTACGACTTCATCCATCTTAAAGTCAGTACCTAACAATTCATTACAATGTGATAATGTTTCAACAACTGTTTGTGGTTGATACTTCATAGTACCAGCTTGTACAGTCTTTTCAAAACCACTTGCATCAGCGTACTTTGTTAAAAGTTCTACAGAACGATCCATAGCTTTGATCATTGCTGGTTCCTCAACGCCCTTTGTAAATCTCTGTGCTGCTTCTGTAATCAGATTCAAACGAATAGAAGTTCTACGAATACTTGCGTGATCAAATTGTGCAGCTTCAATGAAGATACTATCCGTTTCTTCATCGATCATACTTTCTTCACCACCCATGATACCCGCAATACCAGTTGCTTCATTATTTGTTGTGATAAGAATATCACCCTTCTGGATTTCAAATTCAGCACCATCTAATGCTGTCATCTTTAATTCTCTATCATCAACAACGGTAATTTCATGATGAGGTAATTTCTTTAAGTTGTAATAATGTAAAGGCTGCCCTGTTTCTAACATAACGAAGTTAGAAATATCTACAACGTTATTGATAGAGTTCATACCTGCAGCATTTAAATATTGTTGCATCCACTTAGGAGATGGTCCAACTTTAACGTGGTTAACGACTTTACCAATATAACACCCACACTTTTCTGTGTTTG
>CAVCCE010000131.1:0-5047 GCA_963600555.1 Duodenibacillus sp. | reverse complement strand
ACACACTGTTGCGTTTAAGTTGAAATTTAAACTTACCCTATTGATTCAATATAAATTGATTGATTACTTCAGCGATAGCACTATGATCACAATCATTCGTTGTAATATGATCACATTCTTTCTTCATTGCTTCCACAGTATTAGAAACCCCAATTCCTAGACCTGCTTCTTTGATCATAGATAGATCATTATAGTTATCTCCTATCGCAATCGTATCTTTGATATCTACCCCTAATAGATCACACAAACGATGTAATCCATTTCCTTTTGATACACCTTTTCTATTAAATTCCATATAACGATTAGAAGAGAAAGATACATCCATATCTTTAGTTAGATCTGTTATTTCAGATTCTATTCTCTTTAGATAATCGTAATCTGTATTCATATAGATTGCTTTTACGATTTCTTTTTCTTTTAAGAAATCAATATCATCAGAGAATATTTCAGTACATGGTTGTCTATTCGCTAAATATTCTACTTCTTCTGGATAGAAATTTCTTACCCAAACTTGATCTGGTGTATATACATGTAAACAAAGATGTTCATATGTTAATCCCTTTTTATACAAAGCTTCAGCTTCTTCAAAAGTAATTCCTTGAAAGTATATTACTTTCTCATCTTTATTTTCTGTAATAGCTCCACCATTATAGGAAATGACATACTGTCCTTCTGAATCATATAAACCTAGTTGTTTTGTCGTATCGTGTACGGAGTTATAACCTCTACCAGTACATGGTACAAACTTTACACCTAGTTCTGTCGCTTTCTTGATAGCTTCAATATTTTCTTTTGAAATCGTACGATCTCTACTAATCAGTGTTTCATCTAAGTCACAAACAATAATCTTATACATATCATCACCTCACGCAACTATTATACATAAGTGCACAAGGAATAATATTCCAATCTTAGAATACACCCTTCACAAAGATCTCAATACCAATCAAGATCAAGATAACACCACCAAGAATAGATGCTTTGTTAGATAGCTTTGTACCAAACTTCTTACCAATTTCTAATCCAAACCAACAAATCACAAAAGTAACAATAGCAATGATCAATGAAGCTACAAAAGCCATCATTAGATCATATTCCGCAATTGTAAATCCAACTGATAAAGCATCAATTGATGTAGCTATCCCTTGCACAAACAATGCACCTTTTCCTACTTTCTTTTCTTCCTCTTCTGTTTCATTATTGAAACCTTCTTTTAACATGTTTCCACCAATGAACAATAAGAGAATCAACGCAATCCAAGGAATGAATGACTGGAAAGAATTAAAGTATTCAACGATCGTATGGACACAGATCCAACCAATCATTGGCATCGCAAACTGAAAGAAGGCAAATGTTCCTGCAATCAAGACCATTCTTTTCTTACTCATGTTTACTTCATTCAAGCCATTCGCCATAGATACTGAAAATGCATCCATCGCAAGTCCTACACCTAATGCAGCACTATTCACAAAAAATAAAATATCCCACATCTTAAAACACCTCCAAAAAAAAGACCGGGCATGCATGTCCAGTCAAATCCTCATTGATTGAAATCATGCATAACTAAAAAAGTCATACATGAGTCTCGCTTTTTAAAACAAGCCAGGTATTAAACCAGTATGTTGACTTGTTACTCTAGGAGCTAGCTACTCCCTCACGTGCTAAAATATTAAACTATTTTCTATAGTAGTTAGTCAATACTAAACTAAGCAGAAACCTTATGAACTTCTTCTAAGAAATAAGATTTCGCATCCTCAAAGCTCATTCCCAAAGAAACAGCTAATTCTTCATAAAGATACTTTTCGGCTTTCTGTAAATACTCATCATCTACAGAAGCAGCTTTCTTATGTTGTTCCATACGAAGACGATTACGCTCATAAGAAGTTTTAATGATACAAATCAAATCAGAAATCTTATCTGTCTTTAATAGATTTGCATATTGACTCTTCATATTAGCTGATTTATTCTCTAACATTTCAATGTCAGGTGTTTCGTGAATCAATTCGATGATTTCTTCTTTTGTAATTAAATCTCTTAAATGACCAGCTTTATTAGACACAGGTACTTGCATACGAGTAGAACCATCTGTGCTATTATAAGGAACCAAAATATAACATTTCTCACCTGTAAAGCCACTTTTCTCTTTTCCAACTACTCTACATACATCTCTTTTATACATTACTACATCATTGATCTTATACATGTGTCTCACCCCATTTCTAGTAATATTTTAGCATAAAACCGCCTTTTTTTCATGTTACTCAAATCAAAAAAAGTTAGAGAAAAACTCTAACTTAAACGATTTGTAATAAGAAAAACTTCAAATATTCTGTCTCAGGAATAGCAGGATTAACTGGATGATCTGGTGCTGCTCCTCGTTGTTCTATCATTCTAATAGATACCCCAGCATCATTTGCAGCATCTAGTAACATTCTTTCAAATTCAGCTTTTGGCATGAAATGTGAACAAGAAGCACTAGCAAGATAGCCTCCTCTAGGTAATAATCTCATCGCATCAGCATTGATCTCACGATATCCTTTTCTAGCGTTATGAAATGTCTTTCTAGATTTTGTGAATGCTGGTGGATCTAAAATAATAAAATCAAATTGCGCATGTTCTTTCTTCAAATCAACTAACACTTCAAATACATCACCTTGTCTAAAAGATAGATCTAAATGATTCTCTTCAGCATTCTTTTTTGCCATATCTAATGCAGATTCAGAAATATCCATAGCAAGTACAGATTCCGCTCCACCTTTCGCTGCATTCAACGCAAATGAGCCTGTATGTGTACAACAATCCAATACTCTCATTCCTTTGGCTAATCTAGCAACCTGCTTACGATTGTATTTTTGATCCAAGAAGAAACCAGTCTTTTGACCATTTTCTACATCCACTTCATAAATGATTCCATTTTCAACGATCTTCGTAATACAACTTGTAGGATGTTTTTCTCCATACCATCCTTTATATTGTGGTAGACCTTCTTTCTTTCGAAGTTCTCCTTCATTTCTTTCATAGATACCAACTATCTTTTCACCCATTTCATTGAGTTGATCAATTAAAGCTTGATAAATAACATCTTTATGTCTTTCTGTACCATAAGATTCTACTTGAGAAACCAAGATATTATCATAACGATCAACAGTTAATCCTGGTAATCCATCTGATTCTCCATGAATCAATCTACAAGCTTTGATATCTTCCGGCATCACTACAGTTCTATACTGTAATGCATATTTAACTTTTCTAACAAAGAAATCATCTTCATATTTCTCATTAGCGTTATTCCCTAACAAACGAATCCTTATTTTTGAATTTTCACTATAAAATCCAGAACCAAGATAATTATTTCTCTTTCCAAACACATCAACGATACAACCATTGTCATGTATTTCATCTGATTCAACGATTTCATCTACATATACCCAAGGATGTCCTTGTTTAATACTATTTTCTTGTTTCTTTGTTACCACAAATTTAGGAAATGTTCTTTCTTGTTTCATATCAATATTCCTCGCTCAAGTATTTTACCATAACAAAAAGAGGTTATTCACCTCTTTATGCTTGTGTTTGAGATTCTTTGTTTGCCTTAATGACCTTCATACGAGAGAACTCTTCACGTTCTTTTTCATCTAAAGAATCATTAATGAAACGAATCGTACTTGTATAACGCGGAATAACAACATTCTTTAATGCATTTGCACGTTTTTGTGTCTTACTAATTGCATTTGCCAAACGATATACCGCATTATCCACTTCCGCAAGAACCATAGTCAATTCTTTCACCTTTTGAAACTGAAGATATGCTTCATCGACTGAAGAGTTTGTCTCTTCTAGACCATATGATAATTCAATATCTTCTTGAGGTTCATAAATGACATTAGGAACTTCAACACCCATGACAGAACGATATGTTAATTTGATACCTGTCTCTACTGGAATCTCAGAAGCAATTCTTTGGATAACACCAGAATAGATGTTTGCTTGTTGTAAAAGATAATATCCAGTTGAATAAGCTTGTGTGATCTCATCACGCAATAGTTTCACTTTATCAACCAACTGCATCATTTCACTGACCAAAATATTTCTTTTACGATCCATTAGATCATAACCAGAATTTGCTAGAGCCAAAGCACGCTTCATACGAATGAGATTACCTTTTGTTGCGGCAACCTGCACTGCCATATTATTCTTCTCCTTCGTTCTTAACGATCATATTGATCGTTTCCATAGCGTGTTCTGGATCATAGTTTTGCTTGATAAGTTCACTATCCAAACGATCCAATGCTTCTACAGGCAATGTAGATAACAATGCCCAACCTAAATTCAATGTTTCTTCCATTGAACGGTTTACATTAAATCCTTGTCCAATAAATACAGATTCAAACAATCTACCAAATTCCATATGTTTTTTATCTGTTTCAGATAATTCATCTTCACCAATAACAGAAGCTAAGCTTCTTGCATCTTGTACCTTTGCATATGAAGCAAACAACTGGTTAGAAATATCTTGATGATCTTTTCTTGTATATCCTTCACCAATACCATCCTTCATCAAACGAGATAATGAAGATAATACACCAATAGGTGGAGTAATATTATTCAAGAATAAGTCACGATCCAATACGATCTGTCCTTCTGTAATATAACCTGTTAAGTCTGGTACAGGATGTGTAATATCATCGTTAGGCATTGTAAGAATAGGAATCTGTGTTACAGAACCTTTACCACCCTTGATGATACCTGCACGTTCATATAAACATGCCAAGTCAGAATATAAGTAACCAGGATATCCTTTACGTGAAGGAATTTCACCCTTAGAGGATGAAAATTCACGTACAGCTTCACAATAGGAAGTCATATCCGTTAAGATAACAAGTACATTCATACCACAATCATATGCAAGATATTCAGCAGCAGTTAATGCACATCTTGGTGTCAACATTCTTTCTACGATAGGATCATCAGCAAGGTTGACAAACATAACTACCTTTTCCATTACACCTGTCTCTTCAAATGATCTTCTAAATAAGTCAGCAACGTC
>CAVCCE010000130.1:0-5070 GCA_963600555.1 Duodenibacillus sp. | reverse complement strand
AGAATATATTGAGCATGATATTGACCAATTACTCTCATAGATGGGAATGGTTGTGTTTCTTCAATCTTCTCTTCTACAACTTTACTTTGTAGAGCTCTTAAGATCTTTGCATCTTCTTCTGCTTCCTTTTGAATAGAAATCTGAATATCATCAACTGATTCTTCTTTTATTTCTTCTTTCGGTTGTGTATCTTCAACAACAGGTGACTTTAATTCTTCTTCAAAAGACATTGGTTGATAATATTCAACACGTGCTTCATGTACTTGTGCGATTGGAGCAATCTCTTCTACATTCAAAGCTTTATGTACTTCATCTTTGATCAATACTTCTAATTGAATTTCTTTAGAAATACGTACTTCCCATTTAGATGGATGTACATTCACATCTAATAAGTGTGGATCCATTTCTATAGATAAAACACACATAGGATATCTTCCTGTAGGAATCAAACCTTCATATCCCTCCTGTATTGCCTTATAAATACGATATGTTCTTACCATTCTTCCATTCAAGAACACATGCATCATCTTATTAGAAGCTCTTGAGATATCCGGTTTAATCAAATAACCACTCACATGATAATCAAAGTCTGAGAAATCCACTTCTATTGCGTTTTCACTCGCAGCTCTGCCGTATACATTAAATACAACTTCTAACAAATTCCCTTGTCCACTTGTTCTAAATGCATCTCTACCATCATTAATGAAATGAAAAGCAATTTCCGGATGAGATAACGCGAATCTAGAAATCACATCTTGAATCAATGAAGATTCATAAGATGCGGAACGCATATGTTTTAATCTAGCTGGTGTATGATAAAACAATCCCTCTACTGTAATTTCTGTACCTTGATTACAAGGATATGGTGTAGCGCCTTGTTTTTGACCATACGCAATGATTACCTTTGTGTTATCTACTCCATCACTTGTCACTAAAGTAACTTTAGAAACTGCCGCTATACTTGGTAATGCTTCACCTCTAAAGCCTAATGTATGAATTGAAAAAAGATCTCTTTCTCCTTGGATCTTACTTGTTGCGTGTCGTTGAAAAGCCATTTCAGCATCTTCACTACTCATACCACATCCATTATCTTGGATCGTGATCTTTGAGATGCCACCTTCTTCAATTGATATCGTAATGGATGTACTTCCAGCATCTATCGCATTCTCTACAAGTTCCTTTACGACACCCATCGGTCTTTCAACAACTTCTCCTGCCGCAATCATATTTGCGGTATGTGAATCTAATTGATGTATTCTTCCCATACCAAATATTGTACAATAAAACTATGCATTTAAAACAAGAATACCGATATGAACAAGTAATCAAAAAATCTAGATTCATCGCTTGTGTCAAACCAATCCAAACAGAAGAAGAAGCTAGAAACTACATTGAAGAAATCAGAAAAGAATTTAATGATGCAACACATGTATGTACTGCATATGTATGTGGTGATAATAACATGATCCAAAGATCTTCTGACAATAAAGAACCTGCTGGCACTGCTGGTGTTCCTATGTTAGAAGCTATCTTAAAAAGTGATATCGAAAATGTATGCGCATGTGTCGTTCGCTATTTTGGTGGTGTGAAATTAGGAGCAGGTGGATTGATACGTGCTTATTCTTCTTCCGTTTCTGAAGCCCTAAAAGAAGCAGATAAAGTAATTAATGTTACTTTTCATCAATACTCCATCACTTATCCATATACATTATCTGGAACACTAGAGAATTGGTTAAGAAGAAATACAATCATTAAAGATTTCATGTACGATGAAAATGTCACTTGTCTATTTGAAACTGAAAGTGACACTATTATCAAAGATATTCAAAACTTAACATCTGGTAGTATTACACCAGAATATATTAAAGATGTATTTAGAGAAAAAGATATTTAATACATCTTTTTTTGAATTCCACTCATTATTGTGAATATAGTAAGTGAATGGAGTGTCTTTTAATATTGCACTAAAATATAATTACAGGTGCAAATATGACAAATCTAATAAGTTTAAGACTAGGAAAAACAGTGAGGGAATCAAGTGATATTGATTTACTAGTCTGCGGTAACATATCTGGTCTAAAATTTTATGGAATATTAGAAGAGTTAAGGTCCACATTACATAAACAGGTAGATGTTTTAGATATCAATCAATTAAACAACAATTTAGATTTACCAAAGGAAATATTAAAAGACGGAATTAGAATTTATGGTTAATTCCAGAAATGATATTCCATCACTTTTAGAGAAATATTAAAATAAGGAACACGAATTCGTGTTCCCTACCATTTTTTATAGCCCTAAGATATCTGCTGTTTTTTCAGCTTCTTCTAATACCTTTTCAAATTTATTCAATGCGATATTAATAGGTTCAGGAGTTGTTAGGTCAACACCAGCGTGTTTTAATTCATCTAGTGGATATTGACTAGAACCCATAGACAAGAATTCTAAGTAATTCTTTACTGCATCCTTTTCACCATTTAAGATTTTTTCAGAGATTGCACAAGCAGAAGAATAACCTGTAGCGTATACATATACATAGAACAAATAATAGAAGTGTGGGATTCTTGCCCATTCATACTTCACTTTATCATCAACTACCATATCATCACCAAAATATTCATGAATCAACTTTAGATATACATTACTCAATGCTTCTGGAGTCAATGCTTCGCCTCTTTCACACATCGCATGTGCTTCTTTTTCAAATTCCGCAAACATTGTCTGTCTATAGACAGTTCCTTTAAATCCTTCTAAGTATTGATTTAATAAAGCTAATCTCTTAGAGGGATCTTTTTCTTTCTTTAATAATTGATCAATCAATAAGTTTTCATTGACTGTTGAAGCTACTTCAGCCACAAACATCGTATATTCACTATATTGAAATGGTTGTGTATGATTTGTTAACCATGTATGTTGTGAATGACCCATTTCATGAGCTAATGTAGATACAGATTCGAGTGTTCCTGTGTAGTTCATCTTAATGAATGGATTAGATTCATATGTTCCAGATGAGAAAGCTCCACCTTCTTTTCCTTTGTTTGGATATACATCTACCCAGCCTGTTTCAAAGGCATTCTGTACTCGATTAACATAATCTTCTCCTAATGGAGTTACTGCATCAATGACCATTTGTTTTGCTTGATCATAAGTATATTTATCTGTGATACCTTGTGTTAAAGGAGCGTATAAGTCATAGTAATGAACTTCATCTAGTTTTAATAATCTCTTTCTTAAACGTACATAACGATACATGAGATCCATTCTGTTATGAACTGTATCAATCAAGTTGTCATATACACTTTCAGGAATATTATCATTAGACATTCTCATTTCTCTAGAAGAATGATAGCCTCTTAATCTTGCCTCTGTTGTACATGTCTTAACAACACCTGAGAAAACTGCACATAGTGTATTGATATGATTCTTGTATCCTTCATAGAATGCTTCAAAAGCATTCTTTCTTAGTATAGGATCTGTACTTTGTTGTAATAGAACATAAGAAGATTCAGATACTTCATGAGGATTACCTTCACTATCCAAAGCATCATCAAACTTTAGATCCGCATACAACAAAGCAGTCATAGCTTGTTCTGGTACATTGAAAACTTCACCATAGGAAGCAATGATTCCTTCTTCTTTACTAGATAATGTATGAGGTTTCGCTCTTAATAGATTCTTTAAATAGAATGCATATTCTTTTAATGATGGATCATTCACAATACCATCTAATGTTTTCTCATCATTAGAAAGAATTTCTGGTTCAGCAAAAGAACAAACTGTACTAAAAGATACAACTTGAGAATAAGCTTTAGAGAACATTGTCTGTGCTTTTGTTTCTCTTGTATCTTCAACCTTTCTTAAAGATGCATAACAAAATAGATTGTTAACTTTCTTAGCTACTTCATTTTGTTCTTTTAAAAACGCTAATACATTTTCTGCGTTATTTAAAGTTCCTTCATACTTTGTTAGAGATGCGATGTCATTTGAGATAGAACTTAAAGCTACTTCAAAATCTTCATCACTTTTAAACAATGTACTGAGATCCCACATGTATTTTGGATCCATATCTTTTCTTTCTTGTAAAACTTCACTCATTCGTATTCTTCTCCTTCTTTACAAACATAATATCCATATCTGTATCACTGCCATCAATTCCATCTACTTCGCCTGCATCTGTATATTGCCAAACAGAAAATGTATATTGATAAGTAGGATAATCAACATCATATTGTGCTACCCAAGTATCAAATTCCTGCATATATTCCAACAAGAAATATTTCTCAAATAGCTTAGTACTATTATAATTCATTGTTTCATATCCAGCATTCTTCATGATATGCAAGAAAGTAACTGCGTTCTGTGTCCAAACTTCTCTACTTAGATTATCTACTCTACCTTCTCCTTCACCAGCTTGTTCAATATCATAACTAACAGGAAGATCAATGTTATAACTTTTAATTTGATTGATTGTAAATTCAGCTTCCTCTCTAGCTTCATCTACTGATGTTGCCTGAGAAAAGAAATACACTCCCACTTTAATGCCATATTTAATACAAGATTGAATATTGTAATCAAAGTATGAATCTTTATGAATTTCACCTGTTTCCCATCCACGATATCCTACTCTAATATACGCAAATTCAATTCCAGCATTCTTTACCTTTTCCCAATCAATCCATTCTTGATGAGAAGATACATCAATTCCCTGCATAGAAGTATAGTTATCATCTTCATAAGACATAAATGATCCATCTTTATTTAAGTTATTCCAATTATATGTATTCTCTACTAAAGAACTTTCCACAAATGTTTCTTCTTGTTCTTCTTTCTTTTCTTTTTGAATACGAAAAAAGGAAGAAAAACAGAATATGATAATTGCGACAATTATCAACAATATCATTACATTTCTTTTATTAATTTTTCTTTTCTTTTTCCTTCTTTTTGCCATATTAAAAATTGTACACCCTAAATGTATGAATTTCAGTTAGGAACATTAAGATTTATCTTTGTTATTTTGTGTTTACTAATTATAATTCGAATGTTATATCATGACCTTCGAGTTCAAAAAAA
>CAVCCE010000129.1:0-5118 GCA_963600555.1 Duodenibacillus sp. | reverse complement strand
CCGCAATACCAGTAGCACCATTTACTAACATAACTGGAAATGGTACAGGTAATACTGTAGGTTCATTTTCTGTATCATCAAAGTTAGGAGCCATTTGTACAGTATCTTTATCAAGATCATCTTCCATGACTTCTGTAACTTTAGCAAGTCTTGCTTCCGTATAACGCATAGCAGCTGCTGGATCATCATCAATAGAACCATTATTACCATGGACATCGATCAAAGGAAGTCTGACCTTCCAATCTTGAGACATACGAATCATAGCATCATATACAGAAGTATCTCCATGTGGATGATAATTACCAATAACTAGACCAACTGTCTTAGCTGATTTACGATATGGATGGTCCCATGTATTTCCATCATGATACATCGCATATAAGATTCTTCTTTGAACTGGTTTTAAACCATCTCGTGCATCTGGAAGTGCTCTTTCTTGAATGATATATTTCGCATATCTTCCAAAACCATCTCCCATGATATCTTCTAATCGTTCAGGAATGTAATGTGTTTTATCTTCAAATTGTTTTTTCTTCGCCACGTTTTCATCCCTCCAGTTTGTAATCATCTTCTAAAGTAAAATGAATATTTTCTTCAATCCATTTTCTTCTCCTTTCTGCTTTATCACCCATCAAAGTAGAAACTCTTCTTTCTGCTTTGACACCATCTTCAATATTTACTTGAATCAAAGTTCTATGTTCTGGGTCCATAGTAGTATCCCATAATTGTGTTGCGTTCATTTCACCAAGACCTTTGTATCTTTGAATCTCACACTTACCATATTTCTTTCTTAATTCATCAAGTTCTTCATTAGAATAACAATATTCAACTGTTTTACCTTTTTGTACCCTAAATAGTGGTGGTAAAGCTATATAAACCATACCATGTTCTAATAAAGGTCTCATGTAACGATAGAAGAACGTTAATAATAGGATCTGAATATGACTTCCATCATCATCGGCATCGGTCATGATAATGACTTTGTTATAATTGGAATCTTCATAATCAAAATCAGGTCCAACACCAGCACCAATCGTATAGATCAAAGTATTTAATTCTTCATTCTTTTCAATATCAGCTAAAGAACATTTTTCCGTATTCAATACCTTACCTCTTAAAGGTAAGATAGCCTGATATACAGAGTCTCTTCCTTGTTTTGCGGAGCCACCGGCAGAATCACCTTCGACCAAGAAAAGTTCTTTGATACGTGAATCCTTTGTACGCGCTGGAGCAAGCTTACCAGATAATACTCTTTCACCTTTTCCTACTTTCTTTCCTCGTCTTGCCTCATCTCTAGCTTTACGTGCTGCAATACGAGCAAGCATTGCCTTCTGCATCTTACGAATCAACATATCGGATTGTGTTTTATTTTCTGCTAACCAATATGTCAATTGATCACTTACAACTTGTTCTACAGCTGGTTTTGCTTGAGGTGTACCAAGTTTTCCTTTTGTTTGTCCTTCAAACTGCAAGACTTCTTCTGGAACAGATACAGATAATATCGTAGTAAGACCTTCACGTACATCATTACCTTCTAGATTTTTATCTTTTTCTTTTAAAAGTCCTGTCTTTCTAGCATAGTCATTGATTGCTTTAGTAAAAGCACCTTTAAAACCAACTTCATGAGAACCACCATCAGAAGTTCTTACAAGATTAACAAATGAATATGTATTTTCTTGATAATCATCAGTGTACTGAAATGCAGCTTCAACATGGATTCCTAATGCATCTCCAGAAAATTTCACAGGTTGCATCAAAGGCGTACGATCTTCATTTAAATAATTTACAAAAGCTGTTATGCCATCTTCATAACAATATCTTTCTTCAACTTGTTTCTTTCCCCTGTGGTCCACTACAACAAATTCAATTCCACTTAACAAGAAAGCTTCTTCCCTAGCACGTTCTGCAACAAGATCAAACTTAAATTCTGTTGTTTGAAAGATCGTAGCATCTGGTTTAAATCGAACAGTTGAACCAGTCTTATTCGTCTTTCCTAAACGTTCTAATTTTGATACTTTTTTACCGCCATCTTTAAATGACATTCTTACAAGTTCACCATCATGAGCAACTTCAACTGTCAACCATTCACTTAATGCATTTACAACAGAAGCACCAACACCATGAAGACCACCTGCAGTTTTATACCCACCTTGGCTAGTAAACTTACCACCAGCATGTAATACAGTAAAAATAACTTCAAGTGTATTCTTACCAGAAGCGTGTTTACCAATAGGCATACCTCTACCTTGGTCACTTACAGTTACACTTCCATCATTTTCTAATGTAATTGTAATTTTCTTACCAAATCCATTTAAAGCTTCATCGACTGCATTATCTACGATTTCCCAGATCAAATGATGAAGACCATGAGAATCCGTAGAACCAATATACATACCTGGACGCTTTCTAACAGGTTCTAATCCTTCTAAAATCTGAATACTACTATCATCGTATTGAATTGCCATGTGAACTCCTTTTCTATAACTGAAATATTATACCAAAATTTATCCAAATTCTCACTGTATATCCTTATTCTTAGCCTTATTTTTACACGATTTTTTAGTATTCCTTTCTATATGAAAATATTATTTATGTTAGAATAATAGTCGCGAGGTATTTCATATGAAAATTTTATTTGTAATCGTATTTTCATACCTGTTTGGTTCTATTCCATGGGGACTTGTTATAGGACAGGTATTCTTTCATAAAGATATTAGAAAAGAAGGCAGTGGAAATTCTGGTGGAACGAATGCTGGAAGAGTATTAGGAAAACCAATTGGTGTCATTGTCATCTTATTAGATGCATTAAAAGGTTTTATATCCATGTGTGTAGCACATTGTGTTGCGCCTGGAAGTGAAGTATACGCTGGACTAGCATGTTGTATTGGACATTGTTTCCCATGCTTTGCAGGATTCAAAGGTGGCAAAGCAGTTGCGACTACTTATGGTTTCTTTTTAGGAATCACTTTATTTATTACTCAAAATTGGTTCATGACTTTTTTCTTACCAATCTTGTTATTCTTTGTTTTATTGTTCTTTTCAAGAATGGTTTCCTTCTCTAGCATGTTAGCTATCTGGTCAACTGGAATTATTTCTTTGTTCTTATATTTCAACCATTCCATCAAAGATATTATCGTTCCAATTTCAATTCTTCTCTTGAGTGCATTTGTAACATATAGACACTCAGCAAATATTCAACGTATTCTCAAAGGTGAAGAAAGTCATATCAAATGGATGGGAAAAGCGCCATGGGAAAAGTAGAAGAATTTAAATTATCCATAAAACCATTTTCTCAATCACCTAGAAATGTTTGGGTATATCTACCAGACAGTTATCAAACTAGTAAAAAGAAATATGATGTCTTATATATGTTTGATGGACATAATATTTTCTTTGATAACTATGCTACATATGGAAAATCATGGGGAATGAAAAAATACCTTGATGAAACAAATATCGATTTGGTCGTTGTAGGTGTTGATTGTAATCATGTTGGTAATCGTAGGCTTTCTGAATATTGTCCATATAAACCAGTCATAACAGAACTAGAATCTCTTCCTAAAATTGAACCATTGGGTAAGAAGACAGCACAATGGTTTGTTAAAACATTAAAGCCAAGAATCGAAAAGAAATATCGTGTTCATTCTGATCGTAAACATGTTGGTATTGGTGGAAGTTCTATGGGTGGTTTAATGAGTGAATATATGATAGCGAAATACAATGATGTATTTTCTAAAGCAGCTTGTGTTTCCCCTTCTACTCATTTTTGTTATAATGACTTAATGGAATTGATTCATAATACGAAATTCCATCATGATACGAAGATCTATATTGATCAAGGATCACAAGAAGTACACGGTAAAAGATTGTTCATTGACGCAATGGAAATGATGTTACATATCAATCACGCATACAATCAACAAGGTTGTTCTACATATCCTCATCTTACTCCAGGAGGAAGACATTGTGAGAAAGATTGGGAGAGAGTCGTACCAGTATTTCTTGAATATCTATATCCAAATCTATATGAAAAGATGTTGTAATTCACTACAACATCTTTTTTAAATCATTCATTTAATTCAGGATATCTTTCTAAATAGATTGGTAATGTCTCTGATATACCAGAATAGATACCTTTATCCATAATTTCCCATAGACCATCGCAAAAAATTAATTGATATATTTTTTACTCATTTCTTCAGAAAGATTCAATTTTTGAATTTCTTTTTTGGTTGAAACCAATCAAGATACCACCAAGATCAAATATTACATTTTTCATATCAATTTCTATAGTAATTGATCAAACAACCATCTTCTAAGATCTTCACTTCATCACTAGTTAATGATCCACAAGTCACTTGTATTTCTTGTACAGAATCTCCATTTACAATATATGCCTTCATATAACCTGCATCTTTTAAAGATGCTTTGATATCTTTCACCAATACCCAACTACCTTTTGTTAGTAATGAATCATCTGTTGTTAAAAATGGCAACATGCCCCAGTTAATACAATTAGAACGATATCTCTTAGTAGCGTATTCATGTGCAAAATTCGCACCAGCACCTAATACTCTTTGACAACTCGCTGCTTGTTCTCTAGCAGAACCATCACCTGGTTTATATGCATAAATGGATGAGGCAATATTTGTAGAATCTTGATCAATATCAATTCCATTTTCATGAAGTACTGAATAAACATGTTTTACTTCATCACTTTGCCAACTCATTTCATGAACAAGTTTTGCTTGAGAAACATAATCTGGATCTCTTCTTGAAAGGGTAAATTCAGCTAAACGCAATGGATTAGAACGATATGAAGATGTTTCTCCAGAAGGTATCAATTCATCTGTCGTTGTTACTGGATCGTCAATATGAGATACGATTTTCAAAAGAATATCATTTGATAAAGATGGTTGTTCTGGCCAATCCTTGATATTAGGTCCAAAATACAAAGGATATTCTGGATCCTCTTTACCAAATCCATTGAATACTCTTTTTTCATAAAGAGTAGGATCAAATGGACATTCATATTCTTCTTCCTGTTTAGTACATATATCACTAGCAGCTGTAAGAATGCCCTTATTACAAGCTGTAGCTGCAATACTCCTAGCATCC
>CAVCCE010000128.1:0-5144 GCA_963600555.1 Duodenibacillus sp. | reverse complement strand
GGTTTTACGATCTATCGATTAGATGGTTATTATTTGTTTAATGATGAAAGAATCAATTATGAATTACAAATCAAATCATTGGTTCATCATTTTTGGAGCAATATTGAACATGAAGTTGTTTACAAGAATCCTGACTTCGTTATGTATGATACTTTTAATAAAGAAATGTTAGGTGCTATTCGTGATAACCTAGATGTAGTAGATAGACAATTAGAAATCATGTATAACGAAATCTCGAATCAATCTAAACAAGCACAAATTGGAATGGATGAAAAGGGATTTAAGACTTTTGCGGCTAGAAGCATCAATGAGTTAGTGAATCGTAAAATGAAAGATTCTGTTGGGTTTGCGACAGATTTTAAGAAATGTTCTGCAATATTGGCACAATATATCTATATACGGGATTTTGTGAATGGAGAACACAATCAAGTTACGATGATTGAGTATCTAGAATTATTAAATTATTTAAATGATTCTGAAATTGATTTTAAACAAAAGATACAATTAAACAAACCATATCATTCAGATGATCCATTCTGTAATATATTGGGACAGTATTTCATGAAAGAATTTAATCATGATTTCTTATGGCATGTATTCTTTTACATGTTATTTGAAATCAGACCTGGTGATAATGATGAAGATTTTAAAGATTTTGTAGAAATCATTCGTATCTTGATCATTCAACCAGGATGGTACAGCGATACTTTTATGAAAATGAGTATTCAAGAAGGAGATGAAATAAGAGACCTTCTTGAAGAAACACTAGCACAAGCTTTGGTGGATTCTAATACGATTGAAATCGTACATGAAGATATGTTGTATGAATGTATGTTGAGATTTAGACACAAAGTAAATGAAATTGATATGAAGTTTGATTCATATGAGGAAGTAATGAATGAGAAGGATTCTATTGTTTCTACTTTGTATCATGATATTTATACAATCTTTCATTGATTGAAAGAATCATGTATAATATTTAAAGAAGAGGTGACGTTATGGCACAAGATTATGTAGTATTAAATGAAGCAGATGAAATTGGAATGGTAGCTATGAATAAAGCTGTCTTTAAATCTATCACTGAAATTAGTGTAGATGATATTCAAAATGCAGTGAGAGTTCCTGAAACTACTTTTACAAAACCTTTTTCTGTTAAAATTGAAGAAAATAAACTTCACATTACAGCTGATATCAAATTGAAGTATGGAGCTAATGTGAAAGCAACATGTGAATTAGTACAAAATAAGATTTATGAGAACATTCAATTCATGACAGGTTTTAAAGCTGCAGATGTAACAGTTAATGTTGTAGGTTTTGAAATTTAGTGTTGACATTGTAGCTATATTATTGTTTAATATTTGAGTAATTTAAAAAACGGAAAGAAGAAGCACATACTTCTCACCTGATGTTTATTGAACTTGGGTAAGTGGCCGATAAGATCTTAGATAGAACTTTTAGGCAGGTGCGGCTTTAGTATCTGCTTTTTAATATTATGACAGGAGGTTTGCTTGGGAAAGGTTAAATTCAACAAAAACAGACGCAAAGAGCCAAATGATTTAGTAAATGAAGCTATCCGTGATAGAGAAGTATTAGTCATCGGATCTGACGGAAGTCAGCTAGGCGTTATGTCACGTCATGATGCGCTACAAGCAGCATATGACCAAGATTTAGATTTATTATGTGTTGCACCTAATGCGCAACCACCAGTATGTAAGATTGTTGATTATGGACGCTATCGTTTTGAACAACAAAAGAAAGAACGTGAAGCAAAGAAAAATCAACAGACTTCAGAAGTTAAATCACTACGTGTATCACCAGTTATTGATCAACATGACTTTGACACGAAAGTTAAACGTGCTAGAGAATGGTTGGCTGATGGACAAAAAGTTAAAATCGATATGCGTTTCAGAGGACGTATGATTACTCGCCAAGAAGTTGGTAAGCAAGTTATGGATAAGTTCACTGAGCAAGTCTCGGATGTAGCAGATGTAACAAAGGCACCTTCTTTAGAAGGAAATACAATGTCTGTTACATTCTCACCTAAGAAAGGAAAGTAAAGGAGATTGTTATGAAAGCAAAAGCAAAAAAGCCAGGAAAAATCAAAATGAAAACTAAAAAGACTTTCGCTAAGCGTTCTAAGTTAACTGGAACAGGAAAGTTAAAGGTACAGCACAACTATGTATCACATTTCGCAGCTAATAAGACTCATAAGCAAAAGATGCATCTTGCTAAGTCTACTACAGCACACAGCACAGATTTAAAGCGTGATAGACAGCTTTTACAGGGTTAAGAGGAGGCTAAGAGAAGATGAGAGTTAAAGGAAGTACACCAACACGTAATAGACGTAAGAAGGTTTTAAAGCTCGCTAAGGGTTACTTTGGAGCTAAGCACCTTTTATACAGAACAGCCAATGAACAGGTAATGCGTTCTCTACGTTATTCCTACATTGGAAGAAAACAAACTAAGAGAGAAATGCGTAAGCTTTGGATTGCTCGTATTAACGCAGCAGTTAGACAATATGATTTGTCTTATTCCAAGTTCATGCACGGTTTAAAGTTAGCTAACATCAACGTTAACCGTAAGATGCTTTCTGAAATCGCTATTCATGATGAAAAGGGATTCAAAGATCTTGTTGATGCAGCTAAGGCTGAATTAGCTAAGTAATTAAAATGAATGGGGAGTGATCCTCATTCTTCATATGGTGCGTTGGTGAAGCGGCTTAACACATTGCCCTCTCAAGGCAACATTCACGGGTTCGAATCCCGTACGCATCACTTATAGAATGGTTGTAGGCCATTCTATTTTTTTATATAATTACAATTAGGTTTTGGGAAAGGTAATCGTATTTTATGTCATTTGTTTTTATCGAAAATTGTGATCCTGTAGAAATGGATGAGTTTGTTGAGAATCATGAACAAAATAGTTTATATCAATGTTCAAAGTGGGCTGAGGTAAAAAATAACTGGGGTCATTTTTTCGTTTGTATTAAAGACGAAGATAAAATTGTTGCTACTGCTTTGATATTAAAAAGATCTTTTCCTTTAGGAAAATGCTTGTTTTATATACCAAGGGGACCTGTAATGGATTATAAGAACCATGAGCTTGTTTCCTTTATGTTTTCTTCTTTAAAAAAATTGGCAAAACAACATCATGCGATTGCAATTCGTTTTGATCCAAATGTACTTAGTAGAAAATATCCTTATAAAGAAGTTAATGATGATCATTCATTGGATAATACAGATGTAATTGATTTTTTGAAATCTATTGATGCTAAACATAAAGGATATACAAAATTCATATCTGAATCTACACAACCACGTTTTAATGCTGTCATGTGTCCTGATCATTATATGGATAAGCTTGATCATAAAGTTAAACAATCGATTCATACTGCTGAAAGAAAAGGTGCTGAATTTTATGAAGGACATGAATATATTCATGAGTTCGCTCAAGCAATGAAATATACAGAAGAGAGAAAAGGCGTTGCGTTACGAAATGAAGCTTATTTTAAAAACATGGCAGATATCTATGGTGATCATTGTATCATTATGGTCGCAAAGTTGAACTTTCCTCGTCAGATTCAAAAACTAGAAAAAGAAATTGAGGATGCAAAGAAACAATTGGAAGAAACACCATATAAAAAACAAAAGAATGCTTTTCAACAAACCATTAATAATTCTTCTAAAGAATTAAAAATATTAAAGGAAGAATACCAAAAAGAAGGACAAGATGAAATAATCTTATCTGGGAAACTCGCAATTTTTAATAAGAATCGTATGGAATTTGTTTATGCTGGAAATAATGCAGAGTATTTAAGAATTAGAACGATTTATGCGTTATATGCAAAGTATTTTGATATTTCTGAAAAATTAGGTATTCATTATGTTTCTATGGGTGGAATAGAAGGCTCTTTAACAGATGGACTTACAAAGTTTAAATCCAGTTGGAATATGGAAATCGAAGAATATATAGGTGAATTTAATATTGTATTAGATCCAATCATGTATACGACATTTGATTATTTATATCCTAAATTATTAAAGATCGTTGCTAAAAAGAAAACAGGAAAAAATTTGGTAACTGTTGAAACAAAGAAATAATCATAAATTGTCATATAATATTCATAGAATATTAGGTTTAAATTATTTCATATTGTGATATAGTTTTTATCGCTGAGTTTGAAAGAAGATTTTTATGACATATACATTTTATAAAACATGTAATATAGATGAATTTGATTCATTTGTAATTCATAGTAAACAGAATACATTATTTCAATGTTCTTTATGGGCTGATGTTAAAAATAACTGGGATCATCTTTTTACGTGCGTTAAAGAGAATGATGAAATCGTAGCTACCGCAATGGTATTGATTCGTAAGTTACCATTAGGAAAAACATTATTTTACATTCCTAGAGGACCAGTTATGGATTATAACAATCATGATTTGGTTTCTTTTATGTTATCTCATTTAAAAGAAGAAGCTAAGAAACAACACGCAATCGTGTTGCGTTTTGATCCTAGTATTCTTTCTAGAATATATTCTTATAGGGATAGAAATGAAGAGCATGATTTTGAAAACAATGATGTTATTGAGTATTTAAAATCATTAGGTGCTAAACATAAAGGGTTTACTACTTATATCGAAGAATCTACACAACCTCGTTTTAATGCTGAAATGGATGTTACATCTGATTACAGAGAAAGGTTGGAACATAAGACTGCTAAATGCATTCGTGCGGCTGTTCATAAAGGAATCCAAGTATATGAAGGTAAAGAGTACATTCATGATTTTTCTGTTGCGATGCATTATACAGAAGTTAGAAAGCAAATAGCGTTAAGAAACGAAGAATATTTTGAGAATATGATGGATGTTTATGGGGATAAAGCTATTTGTATGGTAGCGAAGTTGAACTTCCCTAAACAATTAAAGAAATTAGAGGATTCTATACGCGAGAATGAAGAAAAACTAAATTCTGATTCTTTAAAGAAAAAAGAAAAGAATCTGGTTCGTCAACAGTTAACAAATGATCAGAATGAGCTCAATAAGTTGAAAGCTGATTATGAAAGAGAAGGAAAAGATGAAGTTATCACGTGTGGAATTTTAGCTGTATATAATGATAACTTAATGGAATTGTTCTATAT
>CAVCCE010000127.1:0-5159 GCA_963600555.1 Duodenibacillus sp. | reverse complement strand
GAAACTGGTGAATTCATGGTTATTGGACCAAGCAGAATGAATTATGATAAAGTTGTCAGCATGGTTGAATATGCTGCAAGGATGATAGAAAAAATGTATAACTCTGGAGGTGATGATAGTGAGTGAAGAAATGAAGAATGAAGAAGTGAAAGAAGAATCTGTCGTTACTGAGGAGGCAGATGAAAATGTAGAAGAAACGGAAGAAACTACAGAAGTTGATGAAGTAACTACTTTAAAAGAAGAGCTTGCGAAGAAAGATGAAGAAATCGCAAAACTAAAGAATGCATACGCGATGGCTTATGCTGATACAGAAAATACTCGTAAGAGATTAGTAAATGATTATGAAACAAAACAGAAATATCATATTCAATCATTTGCGAAAGAAGTGTTGCCTGTATTAGACAATTGCGAAAGAGCTTTAGCACAAGCAACACAAGATGAGGCTTATCGTAAAGGTGTAGAAATGATCTACAACCAATTGAAGACATGCTTAGAAAAAGAAGGCGTTACAGAGATTGAATGTGTTGGTCAACCATTCGATGGTAATTGGCATCAAGCTTTGATGAGTGAAGCGAAAGAAGGCGTAGAACCTGGTACAGTTATTGAGGTTCTACAAAAAGGATATAAACTCAAAGACCGTATCTTAAGAGCGGCAATGGTAAAGGTTAGTGAATAACTAGGAGGTAAGAGATTATGAGTAAGATTATTGGTATTGACTTAGGTACAACAAATAGCTGTGTAGCAGTTATGGAAGGAAATGAAGCAAAGGTTATTGCTAACCCTGAAGGAAACAGAACAACTCCTTCTGTAGTTGCTTTCAAAAATGGAGAACGTATCGTAGGTGATGCTGCTAAAAGACAGCTTATCACAAATAAGAACACAGTTTATTCTATCAAGCGTTTGATGGGTACAGATCAAAAGACAGAACTTGAAGGTAAGGAATATACACCACAGGAAATTTCCGCTATGATCCTTTCTTACTTAAAGGATTATGCTGAAGCATACTTAGGTGAAAAAGTAGATAAGGCTATTATTACTGTTCCTGCATACTTCAATGATGCACAACGTCAAGCTACAAAGGATGCTGGTAAGATTGCTGGTCTTGATGTAGAAAGAATCATCAATGAACCTACAGCTGCTGCATTAGCATTCGGTTTTGATAAAGACCAAAATGAAGAATTCAAGATCTTAGTATACGATCTAGGTGGTGGTACATTCGATGTATCTATCCTTGATATCGCAGATGGTACATTTGAAGTATTAGCTACAGCAGGTGATACAAGACTTGGTGGTGATGATTTTGATAACAAGATCATTGATTGGTTAGCTGATAACTTCAAGAAAGAACATAACATTGATCTTAAGGCTGATAAGATGGCTTTACAGAGATTAAAGGAAGCTGCTGAAAAGGCTAAGAAGGATCTATCTGGAACTGTTCAGACTCAGATTTCTCTTCCATTTATCTCAGCTGGCTCTGAAGGTCCATTACACTTAGAAGCAACATTAACAAGAGCTCAATTCAACGCTCTAACAAAGGATCTTGTTGATAGAACAATGGTTCCTGTAAGAAATGCATTAAAGGATGCTGGTTTGAATGCATCTGACTTATCACAAGTATTACTTGTTGGTGGTTCTACACGTATTCCAGCAGTTCAAGAAGCTGTTAAGAATGAGTTAGGAAAAGAACCTAATAAGTCTGTTAACCCTGATGAATGTGTAGCTTTAGGTGCTGCTATCCAAGGTGGTGTATTATCTGGTGATGTAAAACAAGATGTATTATTACTTGACGTTACACCATTAAGCTTAGGTATTGAAACTCTTGGTGGAGTCATGACTGTATTGATTCCAAGAAATACAACGATTCCTACAAGTAAGTCTCAAGTATTCTCAACAGCTGCAGATAATCAGCCAGCAGTAGATATCCATGTATTACAGGGTGAAAGACCAATGGCTGCTGATAACAAGACTTTAGGAAACTTCCAGTTAGATGGTATCGCTCCAGCTAGACGTGGTGTTCCACAGATCGAAGTTAAGTTTGATATTGACGTTAACGGTATCGTTAAGGTATCTGCTCTTGATAAGGGTACAAATAAAGAACAACATATCACGATCCAGAACTCTTCTGGTCTAAGTGATGATGAAATCGATAGAATGGTTAGAGAAGCTGAAGAACATAAGGCTGAAGATGATAAGCGTAAAGAAGATATTGAAACAAAGAACAAGGCTGAATCATTCGTTAACCAGATCGATGAAACATTGAAGAGTGACAACGCTAATGTTTCTGAAGAACAGAAGGCAGAAGTAAAGAAGCTTAGAGATGAATTACAAGAAGCTATCGATAAGAACGATATGGATGCTTTAAAGACAAAGATGGATGCTCTTGAGCAAGCTGCTAATACAATGGCACAACAAATGTACCAACAACAAGGTGCACAAGCTGATCCTTCCGCAAACAATACATCTTCTTCATCTAATGATGATGTTGTAGATGCTGATTTCCAAGAAAAGAACTAAAGATCATGAATGCGGAATTTAATTTCCGCATTCTTATTTCAAGAAAGATAAGTGAGGTTTTGTATGGCAGATAAGCGTGATTACTATGAGGTACTAGGCGTATCCAAAAATGCAACCGATGATGAAATCAAACGAGCCTATCGAAAGCTCGCAAAGAAGTATCATCCGGATTTAAATAAAGAACCAGATGCAGCTGAAAAATTCAAAGAGGTCAATGAAGCAAATGAAGTACTTTCTGATCCTAAGAAAAGACAAGCATATGATCAATTTGGATTTGCTGGGGTAGATCCTCAAGCTGCAGGTGGAGCTGGAGGTTTCTCTGGATTTGGCGGATTCTCAAGTGGAGGATTTGATGATCTAGGAGATATCTTTGGTGACATCTTTGGAAGTGGATTTTCTTCTTCATCTAGAAGTTATAGAAAACAAGGTCCTACAAAAGGTGAGGATGTCTTTAGGCGCATGTCAGTATCATTTATGGATGCATGTTTTGGTAAGACTGAATCATTGAATCTAACATATGATGAACAATGTTCTCATTGTCACGGAACTGGTGCAGAAAGTCCAAGTGATGTAGAGAATTGTTCTAGATGTCATGGATCTGGTGTAGTAGATTCTGTACAAAGAACGATACTTGGTACGATGCGTACACAAAGCGTATGTCCAGATTGTCATGGTACAGGTAAGCATGTTAAAAAAGCATGTCATGAATGTAATGGACAAGGCTATATACGTAAGACTACACCTGTTGATATCAAGATTCCTGCAGGTATTTCAAGTGGCCAACAGTTAAGAGTTGCTGGTAAAGGTAATCGTGGTAGCAATGGAGGTCCTAATGGTGATCTATACATTGAAGTCAATGTACAACCACATAAGTACTTTGTTCGTGATGGAAAAGACATCTATCTTGATATCCCTGTTAGTGCAGTTGATGCAACGATTGGTACTAGTGTAGATGTACCTACGATCGAAGGCGATGTCACAATGAAGATTCCAGCAGGAACACAAGATGGTACAAAGCTCAGATTAAAGAATAAAGGTGTTGTTGATCTAAGAGGTGGTAAGAAGGGCGATGAAATCGTTACTGTTCGTATCAAGGTCAATGACAACTTGTCTAAGAAAGAAAAAGACTTGTATAAACAATTACAAGAAATTCAAAACAAGGACAAGGGTGAAACTCTTTGGTCCAAGTTTAAGAAACAATTCAGTTAATAACAACTGAAAGGAGGTGGACTCATGAATCCAGAAATCATGACAGAAATACTCCAACAGATTATTAATAACGCTGTTACAAAAGCACAGGAAAATCATAACTGTCAAATCACGGTAGAGCATGTTCTCTGTGCTATGGCGGAAGATGATAACCTGAATGGTATATTCGAAAGAATCAATGTTCCAAAATCAAAATTCTTAACGATCGTTAAGAAAGCAATTTCAAATCTTTCTAGTGTAGATGGAGCCAACGATCTAACGATAGATCGTTATCTCCAACAAGCTTATCAAAACGCTATGGACTACATGAAGAAACTTGGTGATACGTACATGAGTACTGCAGATCTTTTGATTGGTATCTTTGAAACAAATGCACCAATCGTTAATGAACTCATGAATCAATGTAGTTTCACTTTAAAAGATTTGATCAAAGCAGAAAATGATCGAAGAGGAGGTATGAAGATGGACGAAAAAACAAATGAATCTCAACTTGATGCCCTCAGCAAATATGGTAGGGATCTTGTTCAAGAGGTAAAAGATCATAAGATAGATCCTGTTATTGGTAGAGATGAAGAAATCAGACGTGTTATTGAAATCTTATCTCGTAAGACAAAAAATAATCCTGTATTGATTGGTGAACCAGGTGTTGGTAAAACAGCAATCTGTGAAGGGTTAGCGCAAAGAATCTATCATGATGAAGTTCCTGAAGGATTAAAGAATAAGAAACTAATTGAATTAGATATGGGTTCTTTGATTGCTGGAGCGAAATATAGAGGTGAGTTTGAAGAAAGACTCAAAGGTGTTCTGAAAGAAGTACAAAAAGCAAATGGAGACATCATTCTTTTCATTGATGAGATCCATAACCTAGTAGGTGCTGGTAAAACAGAAGGCAGCATGGATGCCGCAAACCTATTAAAACCAATGCTCGCTAGAGGTGAATTAAAATGTATTGGTGCTACTACATACAATGAATATCGACAATACATTGAAAAGGATAGAGCTTTAGAAAGAAGATTCCAAAAGGTTCAAGTTAATGAACCAACGGTTGATGATACAATTGCGATACTGAGAGGTCTAAAAGAACGTTTTGAAAACTATCATCACGTTACGATCAAGGATGAAGCATTAGTAGCTGCTGCTAAACTTTCTGATCGTTATATCACAGATCGTTTCTTACCAGATAAAGCTATCGATCTAGTTGATGAAGCATGTTCTTCTATTCGTGTTGAATTAGATTCCATGCCTACAGAATTATATGAATTAGATCGTAAACAAAAGTTACTAGATATGGAATTGAAATCTTTGAAGAAAGAAAAAGATGAGAAATCATTATCTAGAAAAGCAGAAATTGAAAAAGAATTAGCTGATGTTAATGAAAAACTAGAAGCTGGTATCTCTAAATGGAATGCTGAAAAAGAAAGTGATAAGTCTATTGC
>CAVCCE010000126.1:0-5162 GCA_963600555.1 Duodenibacillus sp. | reverse complement strand
AGTCCTCAAAAAGATATCATTACATGTGAATTAAAAGCTGTCTACCAAGACGCAGTATATAACATCCTAAAATCTCCTAAGCAAGGAAAAAGAGATATTGATGAAGAAAAGAGATTTGAACAACAGATCAAACCCCATTTCACATCCTTTGATGAAAATTCTTCTCTTTTGAATTTTGTTGGAAGCGATGAAATGTTATATAACTTCATTACAGTAACGATTCCTCATTTACAATCTATCACAACGGTTTATATCTCTGATGCTTTAAAGAGAATGACTATTAAACCGATGTCAAAGGTATCGGTTGGAGTGTCTGTTAATCATGATTTGTTACAATTAGATCTTGTATCAAATGATCTATCATTAAAAGAGATTTCTGATATCTTATCTAAATATGATAGAAAGAAAAAATTCTATCGTTTAAAGGATGGATCATTTATTAGTACAGAAGATTCTAATATTGAAGAATTATTAACATTAAAAGATACACTAGCATTAAAGAAAAAAGAAATTGAAAATGGATCTATCGAATTACCTAAGTTCCGTGCAATGTATCTTGAATCATTACAGGATAATAATGCATACAATTTAGAATATGACAATTCTTTTAGAAGAATGATTCAAAATATGGACGCAATCAATCAAGAAGAATACGATCCACCGAGTGATCTAAACGCTGAATTACGTTCTTATCAGTTAAATGGTATGCAGTGGCTATGTGCATTGAGAGACAATGGATTTGGTGGTCTATTAGCTGATGAAATGGGTCTAGGTAAAACATTACAAGTTATTGCGATGTTAGGAAACTGGAAGAATCGTAAAAGAACGCTTATCGTATGTCCTGCATCATTGGTATATAACTGGTCAAAAGAAATTGATAAGTTCTTACCATCTCTACCACATCGAATGATTCAAGGTACACCAGAAGAAAGAAAAAATCTCATCAAAACTTCTGCAAAAAATGAAGTTTTGATTACTTCGTATCATATTCTTCAACGTGATGTTGAATATTATGAAGATATGCATTTCTCATGTGAAGTAATTGATGAAGCTCAATACATCAAAAATGCGAATACTTTAAATTCACAAGCAGTTAAATCTATTGATGCGGAATTCAAAGTAGCATTAACAGGTACACCAATTGAAAATAGATTATCTGAATTGTGGTCTATTTTTGATTATCTTATGCCAGGTTTCTTCTATAGCTATCAAACTTTTAAAGCTAGATTCGAAAATCCAATCGTTAGAGATAATGATGATCTAATGGAAAGAGAATTAAATCAAATGATTACTCCATTTGTGTTAAGAAGATTAAAGAAAGATGTATTAAAAGATCTTCCTGATAAACTAGAAGAAGTTTATTACGCTCAATTAGAGGGCGAACAGAAACAGCTATATGATGCTGAAGTACAAAAAATCAAATTAATGTTAACACAACAAACAGATCAAGAATTCAAAGAGAACAAGATAGCGATATTAGCTGAATTGACACGCTTAAGACAATTATGTTGTTATCCGGGATTATTGTACGAAAACTACAAACAGAATTCTTCTAAGACTGATATGGGAATTGATTTGATTTGTAACGCTATTGAAGGTGGACATAAGATTCTACTCTTCTCTCAATTTACTTCTATGTTAGAAGAATTAGAAAAGAGATTAAAAGAGAAAAAGATCGAATATTATCTACTAGAAGGTAAAACGCCTAAGAAAAAACGTGCTGATATGGTTGATGCATTTCAACAAGATGATGTTCCATTATTTCTGATTTCATTAAAAGCTGGAGGTACTGGTTTAAACCTAACAGCTGCGGATATCGTTATTCACTATGATCCATGGTGGAATACAGCAGTAGAAAATCAAGCAAGTGATAGAGCACATCGAATTGGTCAAACAAATGTTGTTACTGTTTATAAATTGATCATGAAAGATACGATTGAGGAAAGAATATTAGAATTACAAGCGCAAAAGAGTGATCTTGCGAACCGTATTCTTTCTGGAGATGGTATTTCTTCAGCACAGCTAACAAGAGATGATTTATTAGCGTTGTTATAAAAAAAGAATTCACTTCTTTGAAGTGAGTTCTTTTTTAGTTCTTTAACGAATTAATTGGAGAAGGTATCTTTCCACCACGGTTGATCATAACATCTGCTTTTGTTTTCTTAACAGGCATGATAGGACCTTCACCTAATAAGCCACCAAATACAAGCTTTTCTCCAGCTTCTTTACCAATTGCTGGAATTAATCTACAAGCGGTCGTCTTTGTGTTGATCATACCAATTGCAGCTTCATCCGCAATGATTGCGGAAATTGTTTCTGCTGTTGTATCACCAGGAATAATGATCATATCCAATCCAACAGAACATACACATGTCATTGCTTCTAATTTTTCTAATGTTAATACACCTTTTTCAGCGGCCGCAATCATTCCAGCATCTTCGCTGACTGGAATAAACGCACCACTTAATCCACCTACAGAAGAACTTGCCATGACACCACCTTTTTTAACAGCATCATTTAACATCGCAAGACACGCTGTCGTTCCAGGTCCACCACAAGTCTCTAAACCAATTTCTTCTAAGATCTGCGCAACAGAATCACCAACTGCTGGTGTTGGTGCTAAAGATAAATCAACGATTCCAAAAGGAACACCTAATCTTTCGGCAGCTTCTGTACCAACTAATTGGCCCATTCTTGTTACTTTAAATGCCGTCTTCTTAATGATTTCTGCAATTTCATTCATAGTAGCTTCTTTCCCTGCTTTACGTATTGCTTCACGAACTACGCCTGGTCCAGAAACTCCTGTATTAATTACAACATCAGGTTCACTTACACCATGAAAACCTCCAGCCATAAAAGGGTTGTCTTCCACGGCATTACAGAAAACGACAAGCTTAGCTGCGCCATAACAGTTATTGTCTTTTGTCTTTTCGGCAGTATCTCTTACAACTTGACCCATCAGCTTAACTGCATCCATATTGATACCAGCTTTTGTAGAACCAATATTTACAGAAGAACATACTAAATCTGTACAAGCTAATGCTTCTGGAATAGAACGTATCAAGGCTTCATCACCTGGTGTCATACCTTTTTGAACAAGTGCTGAAAAACCTCCAACAAAAGAAGCACCTACATCTTTTGCGGCTTTATCTAATGTCATTGCGTATTTCACTGGATTACCTCCAGAAACACTTACAAGCATTGAAATAGGAGTTACTGTTATTCTTTGATTGATGATAGGAATACCATACTCACCTTCTATTTCTTTTGCGACCTTTACTAAATCTTTCGCTTTGGTTGTGATTTTTTGATAAACCTTCTCACATGATCTATCGATATCTGAATCCGCACAATCTAATAGATTGATCCCCATTGTAATCGTACGAATATCAAGATTTTCTTCTTCGATCATTCGAATCGTTTCTAAAATATTATCTGAGTTTCTATTTAACATAACTCACCTCAAATAGAATGCATTGCGTTAAAGATATCTTCAGACATTACATGAATATCAAGACCTTCTTCTTCACCATATGCATCAAATTCCTTTGAAACATCCTGTACTTTCAATCCTTCAGGAATCTCTACGATCATCATCATAGTAAATAAGTCTTGTAGAACCTTTTGTGTTACATCAACAATATTAATTTGTTTGTATGCACACTTAGTCGCAACATAGGCAAGAATGCCAGGTCTGTCTTTCCCTACTACAGAAATTACTGCTCTCATAAATCATTCTCCTTTACTTTATTTCAGCTTGCAAATCACTTAATGATAATCCACAATAATACAATTCCATTTCAAAATATTGTTCTACTGTTTTCATCATATCAACCGTACTATCTTCACAACTTGATGATTGATTATTTGTATTATAGTTAACTGTACAAGACCCCATTGTACTAACATTTCCTTTCCAGTTATAAGTATAGCGAATGCTATATCTAGAGTATGTAAATGTATAGTTATCGAAATCTATGATATATGCCTCATTATCGTTATAACTTTGTTGGTATGCTCCATCATCACTAATTTCATAACCTAAACGATTTACCAGTCTCTTCTTAAATGTAGCCGTTACAGTATCTTCTTCGGTATCATCATATTCAGAATCGGAAGAAATGGAAGATGTATCAATATCTTCGAAGTATACATATTCTTTTTGTTCTTTCTTTAAATCATCTGAAATAGATATTTCTGTAGAATCTAATTTCAAATAATTTAATGAACTTGTATACTCAACTCCAACTTCATATCCACTACTTGTAACAGAAGTTTCAAATGTTGTTGTTTCTGAAATGAAATGTCCTTCTGAATCAAATGTATCAACAATTTGATTACTTGTTACCTTATAATCGTCATAGTTTTTTAATCCATACGTATCATATCGATCACTAAATAAATCAGCTGCATAATCATTATTTAATTCAATCGTATAAATAACATTTCCCTCATCATCTTCTTCAGCTTTAATTGAATCAATGTTTTCTTTTTCATAAGTATATGAATGCATTGGAACCAACATTGTTTTTTCAACATCTGAATAATCCATATCCTCATAATAATTTACATTATTATATGTATTATAAAGTCTTCCTTTGTAGTAATATCCTTCAATCGTAAAATTACCACCATTTGATTCAATATTTTGTGTTAGATGTGCTTTCGTATCATCATCTGTAACTTCTTTTTCTAATACACCATCAAATTCAAAGATATCTTTTGTATCATCTGAATAACTCATTGTATATGTAGAATTAACTGCAGCACTAAAACTGTTACTATCCTTTACATTTTCTACTGAACTACTAAAAGACTCATATGCATCACCATTGAGGTTCTTTCGTTTCTTAGTTTGAGTCTCTGTTGAACTTGAAGTAGAACTTTGACTGGTATTTGTTGTACTGGAACATCCTGCTAATACCATCGCAGAAGCCATCACTATTACAATAACTTTTTTCATCACGTTAGTATTATATCAGTCTTGCCAATTATTTTTATGAAGAATACATGAATTTAATCATATTATTAGAATTTGAATTATAAATTACATACCTTTTATGTAGATTACATGTTTTAATTGTACGTTACATAGTTTTATTGTAATTTTTTCTTTTTTAATCATACACTCAATAATTCTATCAACTGCGATTTCCATATCA
>CAVCCE010000125.1:0-5168 GCA_963600555.1 Duodenibacillus sp. | reverse complement strand
AAAGGCTAAAAAACTTGGAAAAGCTGAAGGTATCAAAGAAGGTCTAGCTAAAGGTAAAGCTGAAGGCGAAATGAATCAAAAGATTTCTATTGCGAAGAAGATGATAAAGAGTAATATGTCTATTGATGTAATCAGTGAATTCACAGGTCTAACAAAAGATGAGATTTTAAAGTTTAAGTAGAACTGTAATTTTGTATTTATGAAAGATAAGGATCTTGATTTCTTTATCTTTTTATTGTTAAAAAATATGATTAAAAGCAATCATAAATTCAATCGTAAATATTTACGATTGGTTTTTTGGTTACTTTTGAATATAATATAGTTATTGAAACTTGAAAGGAATCGATTACAATGCGCGAAACAAAGACATTAGAATTTAAAGAAACGATTACAAATACTTTTTTAAAAACAGTCAGTGCTTTTTCAAATTATGATGGCGGAATCATTCTTTTTGGTGTTGATGATGATGGAAATGTAAAAGGTATATCAGATGTTAAACAAGCTTGCCTTGATATTGAAAATAAAATCAATGACAGTATTTCACCTCAACCTAACTATACTCTTGAATTACAAAATAATAATCAAGTAATAAAACTAAGTGTAAAAAGTGGTCTTCAAAAACCATATTTATATAAATCAAAAGCTTATAAACGTAATGATACCGCAACAATAGAGGTGGATACACTCGAATTTTCTAGACTTATATTAGATGGGAAAAATATTAGCTTTGAAGAGTTATCATGTGAAGATCAGAAATTGTCTTTTGATATTTTGTATACTAAATTAAAAGAAAATATAAAGATTAAAGCTTTTAACCAAGATACTTTAAAAACATTAAATTTGTATGATAATACAAATGGATTTAATAATGCAGCAGGACTTTTAGCGGATGAAAATCATTTTCCAGGAATTGATATTGTTAAGTTTGGTGAAGATATCAGTATTATACAAAAGAGAATAACTTTTGAAAAAGTATCTATTTTAGAAGAATATGATAAAACACTCAATGTATTTAGAGATTATTATCAATATGAAGTTATAAAGGGTGCTGACAGAAAGGTGATGGAAAAAATACCTGAAGTTGCTTTCAGAGAAACAATTGCGAATGCTTTGATTCACAGAGTTTGGGATGTAAATTCACCTATAAGAGTTTCTATGTTTGATAATAGAATTGAGGTTGTCTCACCTGGTGGATTGCCTGCAGGAATATCAGTAGATGAATATCTATCTGGTAAACTTTCTATTTTGAGAAATAGAAATCTTGCGAATGTGTTTTATAGACTTGGGTTTGTAGAAATTTTTGGGACTGGAATTACAAGGATAAAACAACTATATGCTCAGAGTTTGGTTGAACCGGATTTTGAGGTATCAGAAAACGCAATAAAAATTGTATTACCGATATTTGAAATGAATGTTAATTTAACAGAAGACGAGAAAGAAATTTATAAATTATTAAGTAAGACAATGTTAAAACCAATTAGTGAAATTGCACCTTATGTTTCATTTGGTAAATCAAAAACGACGCAATTACTAAAAGGTATGGTGGAAAAAGGAATTGTGACAATTGTAGGGAAAGGGAAAGGAACAAAATATATCATTAAATAGTAACTACTAAGAAATAGTTGCTGGAGAAAATATACTTATAATCAATCATAAATTCAATCGTAAATATTTACGATTGGTTTTTTGATTGAAATTGAGCGAATGATTACTTGGAATGTTGATTGTAAGGGAGTACTAACTTATACGATTGTTTGAAAAGGATATAGAAGGTATAATTAATACAGTTTTTAGAATTACATAATATCCTGATAAATAACTTATTTATCAGCGGAGGAAAGAAATGATAAGTAATCCAAACATACTGAAAAAATATTCAATACAAATCAGTGAGAGTTATCCATATCCTTTTTCTTTGGTGCGTGTTGAATTAGATAGTGATAAGAATCCTGTTGATTGGACTTTTTTATATTGTAATGATGCATTAGCGAAATTATATAGTCTTTCTAAAGAAGAAATGATTGATCATTTATATTCTGAAGTGAAGCCAAAAGGTAGTAAGAAATGGTTACGTTATTTCTATGAGAGTGCATATAAAGATAAGTTCTTTTCTTTCGATGAAATATCAGAAGAAATGAATGTATATCTTTTTGTAGAGGTATTTCCTACTGATGAAGAGGGAGTATGTGCTTGTGTAATCAAAGATATCAAAGATGATGTTGCGTCAAAAGTAAAACGAAATGAAGAATTAGAAGAAACAATCCATGCTTTAGAAGAAGAAAGACGAATCAACGAACAAGTACAGCTATACGCATCTTCTATGGGGGTTGTATATCCTTTGGCGATTTCTTTGGATTACTTAAAGAATGAATATCATATGTTGGAATATGAAAATTTCTTAAATAAGACTGCGAAATGGTCTGGTACGATCGATGAATTGATAGAAGCAGGTGCATCTACGATTCCAGATGAAAAGTATGCGGAACGATTTAAGAATCTATTTGGAAGAGAACCATCATTAGAAGTGTTTAAACAAGGGGAGAAAGAATTAACTTTAAAACATCCTCAAATAGGAGATGATGGTAAGATCCATTGGATGGAAACAAAGGTCATCTGTTTAGAATGTACAGATGAGAAAGCAGAAGCTATCTCTATCGCGAAATGTATTGATGAAGAAAAGATCATTGATGATGCTATAAAGGAACAAGAACAACAAAAAAGAATTCTTGAAGAACAATTAGAAGTCGTTGATGTACTTTCTAGAAATTTTAGAAATATCTATTTGATCAATTTAAAAGAAAGACAAGCGAAAGTCTTAAAGTGTGATGATAAGTATGTTGAAAAACAATTAAGACAATTTGAAGGAATCTTCTTTCCATATGAAGAAATCTTCCGACAATGGATCGATATGGCAGTCTATGAGGAAGATAGACAAATGCTGAAAGAAGAATTAGATCCAGATCATCTTTTAGAAGTATTAAAGAGTAATGAAGAATATGTAGGAAATTATCGTTATATTGATGATGAAGAGATAGAGAACTATCAATTTAATATCGTTAAGATGCGTGGTAACAATGTAATTGCTGGATTCCAGAAAATTGATGAAATCATTCAAGAACATCTTGACCAAGAAAGAAAACAAAGAGAAATCGAAGAAAAGTATCAAAAACAACTTGAAGAACAAGTTATGATCTTTAATACGCTTTCTCGTAACTTTAAGAATATATATCTAGTAGATTTAAAGAAAGGAACTGCACGTATCTTGAAGCTAGATGCGAATTATGTGGATGTTCCAGGTAAAACAGACCATCATGAATTTCCATTTGATGCGATCTTAGATCGTTGGATCAGTACAGGTGTTTATATCGATGATCAAGATATGATGCGTGAGACTTTGAATACAGAAAATGTGAAGAATCTTTTACTTAAGAATAATGAATGTGTGGGAAACTACCGTAGTGTAGTCAATGGAGAAATTCACCACTTCCAATATAATCTTAGTAAAACAGACCAAGAAGATATTGTGATATTAGGTTTCCAGAACATTGATTCCATTATTCAGGAACATCTTGAACAGGAAAGAAAACAAAGAGAAATCGAAGAAGCACATAAGAAAGAATTGGCGAATTATTATGAAAGACTCAATGAGATGCATGATATGTTCGTTGCTTCTGGTATGGGGACTTGGTCCATTACAATGGTTGAAGGAAAAGAACCAACGATGTATGCCGATGAGTTGATGATGGAATTGTTAGGTATTGGTGGGCAAAAGCTTACACCGGAAGAAGTTTATCATGCATGGTTTGATAACATTGTTCCAGAAGCTCTACAAACTGTATTGGATAGTGTAGAGAAAATGAAAAAGGGTGTAAGAGATGAAAATACATACCTATGGAAGCATCCACTACTTGGAGAAAGATATGTACGTTGTGGCGGTGCCGCAAAACAAGTTGAAGGTGGATATATACTAAGTGGTTATCACTATGATGCTGATGATTATATTAGAGAACAAAAGAAACAGGAACAAGCATTGAAAGATGCATATATGGTAGCACAACATGCTACACGTGCGAAAACAACGTTCCTATCTAACATGTCTCATGATATCCGTACTCCAATGAACGCAATCATTGGTTATACTGCTTTAGCACAAACACATCTTGAAGGAAATGAACAAGTAAAAGATTACTTGAATAAGATCCATACATCGAGTACACACTTATTAAGTCTTATTAATGAAATCTTAGATATGAGTCGTATTGAAAGTGGTACGGTCAAGTTAGAAGAAAATTCAGTACATATTCCAGATGTATTACATGATCTAAGAACAATGATCCAAGGACAAGTAGCTGCGAAACAACAGAATCTTTATATTGATACATTAGATGTCATACATGAAGATGTCATTACAGATAAATTAAGATTGAATCAGATCTTATTAAACATTGTTTCCAATGCGATAAAGTATACAGGTATCGGTGGAGATATCATTATTCGAGTAACAGAGAAACCATGTTCTATAAAAGATAGAACGACATATGAATTTGATATCAAAGATAATGGTGAAGGAATGTCAAAAGATTTCGTAGAACATGTCTTTGATAGTTTCTCTAGAGAACGTACTTCTACTGTAAGTGGAATCCAAGGAACAGGACTTGGTATGTCTATCACAAAGAGTATCGTAGATATGATGAATGGTACGATCACAGTAGAAAGTGAATTGAATAAAGGTTCAGAGTTTGTTGTGACATTAGACTTTAAGCTCGCAGATGCACCAGTTGATTACTCACCTATCCCAGAACTCATGGGAGCTAGAGCACTTGTTGTAGATGATGATGTCAATACATGTCAAAGCGTTAGTAAGATGCTACGTGAAATCGATATGCGACCAGATTGGTCTACTTCCGGTAAAGAAGCAATCATTAGAGCTAAGGAAGCAACAGAAATCAAAGATGAATATAAAGTATTTATCATTGATTATTTGATGCCTGATATGAATGGTATCGAAGTCGTAAGAAGGATTCGTAGAGTCATAGGTGATGAAATTCCTATCATTGTATTGACTGCTTATGATTGGACAGAATTTGAAGACGAGGCAAGAAAAGCTGGTGTTACAGCGTTTGTCGCTAAACCAATCTTCATGTCTGAATTAAGATCTGTTCTAACAA
>CAVCCE010000124.1:0-5187 GCA_963600555.1 Duodenibacillus sp. | reverse complement strand
ACATATATCAATCAAAATATGTCTATATTCATTACAATCTATCACACAAGGTAATGATTCATCTTTATAGTATGGTAACAATGTATCATCAGTTTGAATTTCTATTACATGTTCAGATTCAAAAAATCTAAAATATAAATGCTCAGTAGAATGAACATAGATTTCGTCTTGTTTTTTTATTCTATCAATCAGCTCTAACATTGAAGGATAAAACTTATTAACAGACATTTTGTAATCTATTTGGTATTTTGTATAGGAACTTTCAAAATCTTGAAGTAATTTCTGCTTATTTAATTGATTACTTTCTATTATTTCTCTATTTCTTTTTTTCTCACTCAATCTTGTTAGAGGATAAAATAACAATGTAGATACACACATTACTGATGGAAGGATGATCATTGGTAGAATTGATATAAGCTCTCTTCCATTCAAATAACTTTGATAAGCTGATAATAAACCAGTAAATAATGAAGCAGAAGACATTAACAAAGATGGTCCAATTTCCAAGAATATAGATTTATGATATGAATCGATTACTTGTTTTTCATGATAATTATATTGAAATACAAAGGTACGATTTATAACAGGCACTCTATTATAAATTCGTTTTATTTCTATATCAGAAAAGGTTGTTATATCATTCTTAGAAATATACTCCTGTAGATGTATATTTACATTTACAGGAGTATTCATCATTATTCCATTATCTAATAAAATGATTTTCAAGTTATAGATTTGAATCACATCAAGAAGAAGGAAGGTACTATCACATGAAAATTTTTTACTATTAACAGAACAAAAATCTTGATGTGCAATACAATGAATCTGTTTTAATCGAAAATCAATGATTAAAGAATGGAATGGAATTTGTTTTGAGTCAATTGATATATCACAATTTTCAGAAGAACCTATCATAATACGATCTTCACAAGAATATTTCTTGAAATCATCATATTCATCACAACAAATTAGCATCAATTTACAAACAATTTCATTAACTGTTCTAATAAATGTAATTTCATCATTTTTTAATATGTTTTTTTCAATTTCACATTCTCTAGGTACACGAATGAATATTTGATTCTTTTGTTTCGTGATATTAATAGAAAAAGATTCAAGAAATATTGATTCAGTTATATCTTTCAGAGAATAAGGATAACATTTTTCATTTTTTTGAATCCAAAGAATCATGATCCAACCTCTGAAACGATTACATTACTTTTAATGTAATGTTCTTCATCACTTGTCGAAATAGTAATTACACAACTTCCACTAGATTTACCAATAACATTTCCATTACTATCAACGATTGCGACTTCTTCATTACTAGATGTGTAGATTAAATCATCTTTTGTATAGCCTTCTGGTAAACCAATTATTTCAATCGTCTTTGCTTTATTAACATGAACGACCATTGAATAATTATTTAATTTGATTTTCTTTGTTACTGTTAAAGTATCTAGATCTACTTTCTTTTCACGATCTGTTCTGGTACATTTCGATACAAAATGAAAGTTTTCAATATGACTCTTTCCTTTTGGTAGAAGAGATTGTTTCACTAAATTGATTCGTTTCGTAAACCCTAATTTTCCTAATTGTGTTTTCGCACTATTCAATTTCAAATAAACGACAAGATTAGCTGATAAATCTGAGCATACAAGTACGTTTGGATTTCCTTCTGAAAGTTCGTCTACTACATCTGTAGAAATATCTGTCGATATAACATCATGTTCATCATCTTTGTATAAATGAAGTGAGGTTTTAAAAGACGCTTCAGCTCCTGCATTCAAACTTGCATCCATCAATTTAACAGAAGTTAGATTTAAACCAAAACTCACACCACTGCTTACACCAGCTGTTGTTTTAAAACGATTCGAATGAGAATGATCAAACTCATGAATCATACGTACATTCCCATTCTTGATTTCACAACCAATTACCGAATCTTGTGTCATCGTAACCTCAACCCTTCCAGAAGCATGCATATTCAAATTCAAAGAAACCGTAATATTCATTAAAGGTGCATTAGGAATTGGAAGTGTTACTTTACACAATTCCAATGTACTTTCTACAACATCCTTTTTTTCTACATACATCTTTGATACGCTGGTAACAAAATCATTTGGATCAAACTTCGAAAAATCACCATACAGGTTTTTATAGGCACTATTTTTTACACCAAAGTCTTCTTCACTTGTAAATTTCACTTTGAAATAGGCATCATTCACAGTACTATCAGTACTTTTCCATTGGTAGTCTACTTTCGCTCCATTTAATTTCACATATGCGTAAACTGTTGATCCATGAGGTAATGTTCTATTTACTTCAGCTTTCACATAAGAAGAATTAGCTGAA
Organism: Duodenibacillus sp.; assembly: GCA_963600555.1. Lineage (GTDB taxonomy): Bacteria > Bacillota_I > Bacilli_A > Erysipelotrichales > Erysipelotrichaceae > Bulleidia. The sequence goes on along the minus strand of CAVCCE010000124.1, from coordinate 2,832 downwards.
ATCACAACATTGTAGTCGCTCACATGAAATGTTTTTTGAAGACCTGTCGTAGATAACAAAGATACTGGATCAATATACGAATATTCTTGAAGCACTTCACCACTTTCATCTTCTATCCTTGCATCTTCAAAATTCAAATTACTAGTTCCAGATAGCTCCATATTTTTTGTATATTGAAGAACATCTACATCTTCTAGATATAAATGATCATCTATTTGATTTTTCACCTTGTAATAGCACTCTTTTCCATCATCAACATAATGGATCAATTGACCTAAAGAATATTGATTTGTAGGGTCAACTATTACAAATTGATTCTCATCTGAAATTGATAGTGGTTGAATATCAATAATATCTGTTTTATTTTTCCATTGAATATTCGTTTTGGTTTCGGTGATTTTTCGATCATTGATATATGATACAACCTTTTCTAACAACTGAATTGCTTCCTCTTTATCCATGATTTTTTTGGGATAAAACATTTTTTTTGAATCAACTGTCAAGAGTTTGGTTGATATAGCTGTATTGATTTGGGATTGAAAATTTGATTGCGAAATATCTAAAACTTCATTTTTAATATCTGATGTTTGATTTGATAAATTTATTAAAGTATAAGCTGTCCATTCCTTATTCAGTTGTTGTTCTAGATCAATATCATGTTCAATATCTAAAATTTCCCACTCTACAGCAGATTGTACATCTGAAAAATAAGTATTATCTTCTTTAATATTAGGGAAATATGGAGTTTGCCAAGAATATGAAGAAATACCCGCTTTATCATTAATAAGATGTAACCATTCTCCTACCGTAATTGTTTGAATCTTTTTTTGAGAACAAGAAGTAGTAAACACCATTCCTAAAGATAATAAGAAATGGACAAGCTTTCGACATCTACACTTGCATACTTGATGCATTTGAAGCAATCGTTGTTTCAAGTGTGTCATAGGAAGATACCGTTAGATCTAAAAATCTAGCATATTGATCGATTGTAGCTTTTTGTTTTTCAAATCGATTAGAAAATAAATTGAATTTATTACGTATTTCAGAAGAACCATCCGATACCCAAGTACCATCTAATAAGTTCATTTCCATTTTCATTTCATTTAATTCTTCATCCATCATTTGATTTAACGTTCTTAGTTTATTCGCTGTATCTGATACTTCTTGTAATGAAATTTTAATATTTGCCATAAGTCCCCCTATTTGCTAAAACCATTGACCATCGTAGTTAATTCTTGTTGAGTATTACGATAAGATTTCGCAGAGTTACGTAAAAAATCGATATACTCATTTCCTAACACATGTAATTGATGAAAATCTGATTCATAAGAAGATATTCTAGATGTAAAAGCTGTATTATCTTCTCCAATCCATGCATTTGACATCGTATCCACTGCCTCAAATAATGCATTGCAGTTTCGTAGATAATCCTGATTTTTTTCTTCCATTCGAGCAGCACAGGACTCAAGCTGTTCAACTTCAACTGAAATTTTTCTCATTTGTCGTTTTCCTCCTACACTATATATATTCACGTGATTTTTCAAAATTCCAAAAAAAAGTTAAAAAAAATCCAGGAAAATATCCTGGAGCTTTATAAACAATCATATTGTAGAAGAATTCTTGTTTTAGAAATTATTCTCTTAATATAAAAATCTTGATTTTCTAAAAAGTCATATAATTCGCTATCTTTCATAAAAATATTAACTTGGATAGGATCATCAGCTTCTTGTTTTAAACACATCAATATTTCTTTACCAATTCCTTTATTTCTATATTCCTTTAAAACATATAAAAACGAAAGGTCATAAGAAAAATCATAATTTTCAACCATACGATAATAACCAACAACAACATTATCTAAGAAAACTTTATTATAAGTTTTTATATTAGATTTTAGATTCATCTCAATTCGTTGTAATATTTGATTCAAATCTACGACTGTTGGATCTTCATTTCTTAAAACATAGTTAATTTGAATTCGTTTTAAAAAATCGAAATCATCTTTATTCGCACTTTCATAATGTAGTTGCATAAATAGCTCCTAGAACAATCAAAAGTTGAGCAACACTATATGTTTCCATTACACCAACTTGTGGAACATGAGTTGAGAATTGTTTACAAATCAATATGTCTGAAACAACAAAGAACAAAGAACCGGTCCAAGTTAAAAAATCTCCAGTTTTAATCATCTTTGAATAAGCCATAAAACTCATCAAAAATAATACAATCATATAAATAGCAGTAGCTTTTTTATTCTGTTTCTCAACATCTTTAAAAACAGTTTTCAAAAAAATGAAATAACATAAGATATAAATCACTAACCCGATCCATAAAAAGATATTATCAAAACTAGGAACATGTCTAAAATCAATACAATAAACAATATGTGCTATTAAAAAAGCGATTGTACCATATTGAACATTATTTTTTGTCTTCTCAATTAAATAGATGTCACCTATCCAACATAAAAACAAAGCTAAAAATAGAAATATATTATAAATTTTATAAAAAGAAAGAATGGATATAAGTATTGGAATTAAGAACAACTTAAAACTACGCATCTTATTATGTTCTGATGCATAAGAATCAATACACGCTGATAATAAATAAAATCCCAATAACAAAACAACCATTCAAATCACCACTAATATTTTATACATAGTTATTAAAAATTCAGTAATAAAAAGTAGAAATTTTATTTTCTACTCTTCATCAACACTGATTGGTTCATTATGATCAGGATGTAATTTACCTTCTTTGAAATGCTTTCTACATAACGCAATATAATCATCATTCGCTCCAAGCATTACTTGAGCACCTTCACGTACGATA
>CAVCCE010000123.1:0-5285 GCA_963600555.1 Duodenibacillus sp. | reverse complement strand
CAATCAGGAACTTCATTGCCTCTTTTTATTAAAATCGTTTTTTGAAATTCTGTCTGATTTAAATAGCGTAATACATCTTCAATTTCTTCATCTGTGCATCCTGCTAATACTTTTACATCTAGCTCTTTTTCTAAAATATCAGCCGCAACGATTAATCCTGAAACCTTATTTCTATTGTCACTTCCTAAATAAACTGCAACACCATGACCAGATACACTTTTCATATCTTCTATACGTGCATAATCTAATGGATATACAAGATTTTTATATGTATCGTGTTGTTCACCTTTCTTCTTGATCAATCTTCTTGATCCGGATAAATATAAACTATCCACCTTCTGCCAAAAGAAGGCATTATTTTCATAATTTGTCATTTAATTCACACTCCAAGAAACATTTTAACTGACTGTCATTAAAATGTAAACACGTATACTTATCGTGATGTAACCACTTACTGATTGTATTGAAAACTTTTCAAATAAGTTTCATGATTACTTTACTGTAACTTTAGTACGACCTATATCTTTAATTGAATGACAACCTGTCATTCGCATTGTAGATGCCAATTGATCTTGATATGTACCGATCAACTTTGTTAAACCTTCACTGCCACCTTTGATACAACTTAGTGCAAATGGTCTTCCTACTAATACACCATCTGCACCGAGTGCTAAACACTTAAATACATCCATACCGCTTCTAATACCACCATCAACAAGAATTGTCATCTTATCTCCAACAGCATTTACAATATCTTCTAAAACTTCAACTGTAGCTAAAGAATCATCTAACACTCTTCCGCCATGATTACTAACAACGATAGCATCAGCTCCTGCTTCTAAAGCAACTTTCGCAGCAGCGACCGTCATAATGCCCTTCACAATAAAAGGTTTATTCAATCGTTCTTTGATGTATCTTAATTTTTCAACATTCTTATTTTCTACAGGAGTCTTACCAGCTCTTAATAAAGGTAATCCAGCAGCATCCACATCCATCGCAACTGCCATAAATTTCATATTTTTGATAGCTTCAATTCTTGCGTCTACTCCTTCTTTGACCCAAGGTTTGATTGTTACGATTCCCTTCCCGTTATGATCATTAACAGCTTGTGCAGGTTTTAAAAACAATTCATTCAAATCGATTCCATCACCTGTAAAACCTACGATTCCTGCTTTTTCGCAAGCTTCTAATACATTACAGTTATAATCATATTCACTAATATCAGCTCCATAATTTCCATTAATACCTGCTACAGGCGCAACAAAAATTGGGGCACTCATCTTCATATTTAGGATATTTGTTTCTGTAGAAATTGGAGCATCATCCACCAATACATCCATATTGATTTTTATTTCTTCCATTTTTTCTACATTTCTAATAAAAGATCTTCCTGAATCCTTTCCACCTAGACCTGGTATCTCTCCTCTACACGCAATACCGTTGCAAAATTTGCACTCTCTACACTTCAAACTCATAATTCTCTTTCCTTCTTATTTTTCATGTATATGTTCTAAAGCCATACGATAGATATTCTCAATATGTTCGTCAGCCATAGAATAATAGACCATCTTACCAATCTTTCTTGTCGTAACAAGCTTTGTTTTCTTCAAATTTGAAAGCTGATGAGATATCGCTGAAGTACTCATTTCTAATAGTGCCGCTATATCAGATACACATAATTCATGCGCGAATAACGCATTCATGATCTTCAATCTCGTAGAATCTCCAAACATATCAAAAATTTCACTCATTGCATCAACATCTTTTTCATCAATCATTTGTTTTTTTGCAACTTCAACTGCTTCTTTATCTGTATATTCCATACTATAGATCCTTTCCAAAATGCATGTTTTTCTTCATTTTCCCTGGAGCGTATAATTCCATTCCTTTCTTTATAGAATAAATGGAATACATTTCTTGTATTTCAGAACTTCCATCAATCAATTCAATCACCAGTTGATCATATGTCTTATACCATTCATAATGCCAACTCACAATTTCATCCCAATACACTAAAGTGCATTCTTCCTTGTTTTGACGATTGTATAAAACAAGATATTCATTTGTAAATCTACACAATTCTTTATCTGGCATAACAACTAAACAAAACAACGATAATATGACCATAGAAATACCAATGATCAACATATATGGTTTCAATAAAGTAATCAAAGCTCCAATGATCAATGTACCTACTAATAAACCAATTGGTTTAACATTCACTATTTTTTTGTATACTTTCGTATCTTTCGGAAGATTACGATTACGAATGACTTGTGATTTCATAATATTTATATTATACCATTTGATTGACTATGATTCTTCATAGAATTTGTTATACTTATTAAGCAATATTTTGAGGTTATAAATATGAATCCTATTACTTTTGAAATTACACATGTTGATAAAAACTCAGGTGCTAGAACAGGTATCTTACATACGCCACATGGTGATGTAGAAACACCTATGTTCATGCCAGTTGGCACAAAAGCTACTGTAAAATTCATTTCACCAGAAGAACTTGTTGAAATGGGAAGTGGTGTCGTATTAGCTAACACATATCATTTATGGCTACAACCAGGCGAAGATATCGTAGCGAAAGCTGGTGGCGTACAAAACTTCATGAGATATCCTGGTCCTATGCTAACAGACTCAGGAGGTTTCCAAGTATTCTCACTTGCGAAAACAAGAAAGATTACTGAAGAAGGCGTTGAATTTAAAAATATATTAAATGGAGATAAGTTATTTCTTTCTCCTGAAAAAAGCATTCAAATACAAAATAAGATTGGTGCAGATATCATGATGAGCTTTGATGAATGTATTCCTTACCCTGCTACTTATGAATACGCAAAAAAGAGTATGGAAAGAACATTACGCTGGGCAGAGCGTGGTAAAAACGCAAATCTAAGACCAGATGAACAAGGAATCTTTGGAATCGTACAAGGTGGAGAATATGAAGATCTTCGTCACTATTGCGCTGAAAAACTTGTTGAGATGGATTTCCCTGGATACGCCATTGGTGGAACATCTGTAGGAGAAGATAAAGAAACTTTCCGTAAAATGGTTCAAATGGCACAAGAAAAGCTACCATTGGATAAGCCAAGATATTTGATGGGTGTAGGAGCTGTAAACGATCTATTAGATGCTGTAAGCATGAATATTGATATGTGTGATTGTGTTCTACCTACTCGCATCGCAAGACACGGTACATTGATGACATCTCAAGGAAGAATCAATATTCGTAAAGCACAATACAAAGATGACTTTACTCCACTTGATCCAAAGTGTGATTGTTATACATGTAGAAACTATACAAGAGCTTATCTCAACCATTTATGTAGAGCGAGTGAGGGATTTGGAACAAGATTATTCTCTATCCATAACATTCGTTTCTTGATCAAGTTAATGGAAGATGCTCGTACAGCAATCAAAGAAGATCGTTTTAATGAATTTAAAGCTGAAACATTAGCTACAATGCAATTTGATGAAAGAGGTTTTTAGTATGGATCTAAATGATATTAAAACAACAGATTTTGATTATGACTTGCCTGAAGAGTTAATAGCACAAACTCCTCTAGCTGATCGTAAAACAAGTAGAATGATGGTGTTACATATTCCTACAGGAGAATATGAACATAAGCATTTCTATGACATCTTAGATTATTTCCATGAAGGAGATGTTATCGTAAGAAACAATACAAGAGTTATCCCTGCCCGTTTATTTGGAACAAAGGAAGAAACTGGTGCGCATGTAGAGTTATTACTTTTAAGACAAATGGAAGACGATATTTGGGAATGTCTAGTTGGAAACGCAAAAGTCGTAAAGCTTGGAACAATCGTATCCTTCCATGATGGAAGATTAAAAGCTCAATGCGTAGAAATTGGAGATAAAGGACTTCGTAAATTTAAGATGATCTATGAAGGTATCTTCAATGAAATCTTAGATCAACTAGGAGAAGTTCCTCTTCCACCATATATTCATGAAAAGCTCAATGATCCAGAAAGATATCAAACAGTTTATTCTAAGATCGAAGGAAGTGCTGCTGCACCTACTGCTGGACTACATTTCACAAAAGAAATCTTTGAAGCTCTTCAAAATAAAGGTGTAACGATCGTTGACGTAACTTTACATGTTGGTCTAGGTACATTTAGGCCTATGGATACAGAACACGTTAAAGACCATGACATGCACGCAGAAGTATGCATGATGAGCAAGGAAGCTGCCGATACTTTAAACACAGCCAAAGCAGAAGGTAGAAGAATATTTGCGATTGGTACTACTTCAGTAAGAACATTAGAGTCCGTATGGAATGTATATGGTAAATTTGAAGAATGTTCTTTAGAAACAAAGTTGTTCATCTATCCTGGTTATCAATATCACACAATCAATGGTATGCTAACAAATTTCCATCTACCTAAGAGTACCTTGATTATGATGATCTGTGCTTTAGCTGGATACGAAAATGTTATGAACGCATATAAGGAAGCAGTCAAAGAGAAGTATCGCTTCTTCTCATTTGGTGACTGCATGTTATTAACAAATGAATGATCAAGAAAAAGAAGAATATTTAAATTATATTCTTTCTCGTAAATCATCATCCAAAAGGAATTTCTATAAAGAATCTTTAAAAGAAATTGAACAATACAAAAAAGGAAATCCTAACAAGAAACCAACCATTTTACTACATGCTTGTTGTATCGTATGTGCTTGTTGGCCTTTGGATTTCTTAAAAGAAAACGATTTTGATATTACGATCATGTATAACAACTCAAATATATGGCCAAAAGAGGAATATGAACATCGCCTATCTGAACTGAAACGTTATATCAATGAAAGATGGAATGATTCAATTCCAATCATCGAAGAACCATATGATTATGATACATACTCTAAAACAATATTATCTAATAGAGAATATGATCCTGAAGGATGGAAAAGTTGTTTTGGATGTTACGCAGAAAGAATGAATCATGCGTTTCATTACGCTAATGAACATCATTTTGATTATTTCACAACTGTCATGACTTTCTCTAGACAAAAAGATTCACAAAAAATAAATGAAATAGGTTTACAATTATCCAATCAATTCACTAGCATTAAATATCTAGTATCTGACTTTAAAAAGGCAAATGGTGCATTACGTTCCAATGTAATATGTGATACATATGATATTTATAGACAATCCTATTGTGGATGTAGATTTTCAAAACAAGAAAGAGAACAGTCGAATAATCATTGATTTGACTGTTTTTTCATTGTTATAATGGGAGCATGAAATTGATTT
>CAVCCE010000122.1:0-5303 GCA_963600555.1 Duodenibacillus sp. | reverse complement strand
TATAAAAGTAGATAAGGATTTTGAATTATTTGATACACCAGGTGTATTATGGCCTAAGTTTGAAGATGAAAAGACTGGTTCAGTGTTAGCTGCACTTGGTTCTATCAATGATGATATTTTGGATAAGAAAATGATTGCGATGGATGCTATTCATTGGATACAAGATCTTTATCCTGGTTTATTAGAAGAATATTATGATAGTGGAGAAGTAAATCCAAATGGTATGTTGAAAGCTATCGCAATGAAAAGACATTTTAAGTTATCAGAAGATACTTTAGATACAAAAAGAGCTGCTGAAGCTTTTTTGACAGATCTAAGACATGGAAAATATGGAAGATTAACATTGGAACATGCAGATGAAGAAGACAAAGAAAATATGTGAAAATCAATATGAACATGAATATTGGGCTATGAATCAATATGTTGTAGGCATTGATGAAGCAGGTAGAGGACCTCTAGCGGGTCCATTATCTGTTGCTGGTGTGGTTTTCCCTATAGGATATGAAAATCCTGATATTTATGATTCTAAGGCACTAACAGAAAAGAAAAGAGAAGCTTTATTTGAAACAATCAAAGAAGATGCTTTATGGTTTGAAATCATTGAAGTTCCAGTAGAAGATATTGATCGATATAACATCTTGGAAGCTGATCGTAAAGCAATGAGTGAAATTGCAATCAATGCACCAAGTGATATCGTATTGAGTGATGCAATGAAAATGCCAATTGACAAAAAGGTAATCGATTTGATCAAAGGTGATCAAAAATCAATTAGTATTGCGGCTGCTAGTATCTTAGCTAAAGTAACTCGAGATCGTATCATGAAAGAATATGATATTTTGTATCCTCAATATGGTTTTGTGAAAAATAAAGGATATGGAACAAAACAACATATGATGGCTATAGAAGAATTTGGAATTACTCCAATTCATAGAAGAAGTTTTGGACCAGTAAGAATAAAACAACAATCTTTATTTTGAGCTCCTTTTTGGAGATTTTTTTTGGAATTTTAAAAAAACACGTGAATATTGTATTAGGGGGCTTATGAATAAAAGAGATAAACTTATACAATATGCAATTATTTATAATGGAAGTTGGGCAAAGATAGCTGAAGCAATCAAATATGATAAACATATTAATCATATCTATGATGTACGAACTCCTTGTATTACGATCTATGATGTAGATTATCCAGATTCTTTGAGGACTCTTAGATACCCACCGTGGGTGTTATTTTATGAAGGAAATATTTCTTTATTAAAGAAACAATGTATAACGATCGTTGGGAGTAGAGAATTATCTGATTATGGAAAATATGTAACAGAATTAGCATCAAGTATCTTAAGTAAGAAATATGTTATTGTTTCAGGACTTGCGAAAGGTGCTGATGCTAGTGCGCATCAAGCAGCTATTTTAAATAATGGTTATACGATAGGAGTAATAGGATCTGGACTAGGAACAGAGTATCCAAGGTGTAATATTCCTTTATATCAAAAAATGAAGAAGAATCATTTGATATTAAGTGAATATCCGTATCATACACAGATTCAAAAACATCATTTTGTTTGGAGAAATAGAATACTAGCAGCATTAGGAACTGCATGTATCGTTACCAGTGCAAAAAAGAGAAGTGGAACGATGTTAACGGTAAATGAAGCCATTACATTAGGAAAAGATGTGTGGTGTTTTCCGTATGAATTTAATCATCTAGAAGGAGAAGGTTGTAATCAATTAATTGCAGAAGGTGCACAAATCTTGTATGATACAAATCAGTTAATGAATTTATGAAATAGAAAAAATGTTGAAATCACTAAAATTTTGAGATATTGTTTTTAATGCTCGTTAATATTATGTGAAATGGAGGTATAAAGAAATGAAGAATCTCGTTATTGTAGAGTCACCATCAAAATCTAAAACAATTGGTAAATATCTTGGCAAAGACTATACAGTCGTTTCATCAAAGGGACATATTAGAGATCTAGCTATCAAAGGAAAAGATGGATTAGGTGTCGATGTAGATAATAACTTTGAAGCTACATATCAAATTTCAAAGGATAAAAAAGATACAGTAAAAGAATTGAAGAAACTTGCTAGTGAGAGTGATTTTGTATATCTCGCAACCGACCCTGATAGAGAAGGAGAGGCTATTAGTTGGCATCTAGCTCAGGAATTAGGTCTTAGTGAAGATCTAGTGGATCGAGTAACATTCCATGAAATCACAAAGAATGCTGTACAAGAAGCATTTAAACAACCTAGAACATTAGATATGAATCTTGTTCATTCTCAAGAAACAAGACGTATTTTAGATAGAATCATTGGTTTTAAACTTTCTAAATTATTAAACAATAAGATCAAATCTAAATCTGCAGGTCGTGTTCAATCTGTAGCTTTAAAATTAATCGTTGAAAAAGAAAAAGAAATCAAAGCTTTTATTCCTGAAGAATATTGGGAAGTTGAAGCAGCATTTAAAAAGAAAAATCGTAAGTTCAATGCAAAGTTGAGCAAAGTTGATGGAAAAAAAGCCGCATTAAAGAATGAAGAAGATGCAATGCGTGTCATCGATGGAACAAAGGGACCATTCACAGTAACAAATATCAAGAAGTCTAAAACTTCTAATAAAGCACCATTCCCATTTATTACTTCTACACTTCAACAAGAAGCATCTACTAAGTTAGGTTTCTCTGCTAAAAGAACAATGTCTATTGCACAAGGTTTGTATGAAGGTGTGGATGTAGGTAATGGACAAGAAGGTCTCATTACGTATATGCGTACTGACTCAACACGTTTGAGTAGTGTTTATGTTTTTGCTGCTAGAGATCATATTGAAACAGAATATGGAAAAGAATATTTAGGATATTATCAAGTGAAGAATGATGATGGAGCACAAGATGCTCATGAAGCTATTCGTCCTACAAATATCAACTACACGCCAGAATCTATTAAATCTCATTTAACAAATGACCAATATAAGCTATATAAGTTTATTTACTATAGAGCTTTAGCTTCTCAAATGGCTGCTAGTAAATCAGATAAAGTTACTGTTACTTTCTCTCAAAATGAATTTGATTTTACAGCGAATGGTAATGTTTTATCTTTTGATGGTTATTTGAAAGTGTATGGAGATTATGTATCAAATAAAGATACGATTCTTCCGGAATTTGAAGAAGGTGAACAGATCTCGGCAGAAAGTATTACTCCAACACAACATTTTACAGAACCACCAAAGCGTTATACAGAAGCATCATTGATCAAAAAACTTGAAGAAGATGGTATTGGTAGACCTTCTACATACGCTATGATCATTGATACGATCCAAGCTAGAGGTTATGTTACACTAGCTCCTGTTAGTGAAAAGAGTCGTACAAAGTTCTTTACGCCTACTGAACAGGGTACGTTGACAACAGATAAGTTAGAACAATATTTTTCTAGCATTATCAACGTATCTTATACAAGAGATATGGAAAGTGAACTAGATGAAATTGCGGATGGAACAAGAGAAGAAGTCCCTACTTTAAGATCTTTCTATGATAAATTTACACCACTGTTAGAGACTGCTTATGAGAAGATGGAAAAAGTAGCTCCTGAAAAAGTTGGAGAAATTTGTCCTGATTGTGGAGGAGAATTAGTTTATAGAAATTCAAGATACGGAAAGTTTATTTCTTGTAGTAATTTCCCAACTTGTAAATATACACGATCTCTAGTTGTAAAAGAAAAAGAAAAACCTGAACCAACTGGTAAGATGTGTCCTGAATGTGGAAAGGAACTCTTAAAACGTAAATCACGTTTTGGAACTTACTTCTTAGGATGTTCTGGTTTTCCTAAGTGTCATTACATGGAAAACCTAGAAGGTGAAAGAATCATTTCTAAAAAAGACAAGGCTACTGCTAATAAGAAAACAACAAAGAAGACAACTACAAAAAAATCTACAACTAAGAAAAAGACAACAAAGAAAACAACAAAGAAGGTGGCAGAATGAAAGAGGCTATCGTAGTAGGTGCAGGGTTAGCTGGTTGTGAAGCTGCTTATCAGCTTTCTAAACGTGGTATTCATGTAAAACTTTATGAAATGAAACCACATAAGAAGTCTGAAGCACATCATATGGATACATTTGCAGAACTTGTTTGTTCTAATTCACTACGTTCTGATGCTTTGACGAATGCAGTTGGATTATTAAAAGAAGAAATGAGAACGATTGGTTCTTTGATCATGGACGTTGCAGATCATACATCTGTTCCTGCAGGTTCTGCTTTAGCAGTTGATCGTAATTTGTTTTCACAAAAAATTACAGAAAGAATCAAAAATGATCCTAATATTGAAATTATTGATGAAGAAATGGATCATATTCCTGATTCTCCATGTTTAATTGCGACAGGTCCTTTGTCTTCTCAAGCAATGGTAGATGCAATTGGTACGATCATTGATAATAAATATTGTTATTTCTATGATGCAGCTGCACCAATCGTAACAAGTGACAGCATTGATATGTCTATTGCTTATAAAAAAAGTAGATATGATAAAGGAAGTGCTGACTATATCAATTGTCCTATGACCGTTGATGAATTTAATGATTTTTATGATGCTTTGATTACTGCAGAAGTAGCTGAAGTTCATGGTTTTGAAAATGAAAAGGTATTTGAAGGTTGTATGCCTTTTGAAGTGATGGCTAAAAGAGGTAGAAATACTTTATTGTTTGGGCCTATGAAACCAGTTGGACTTGAAACACCAGATGGAAAAAGACCATACGCTATCGTTCAGTTGAGACAAGATAATGCGGAAGCTTCTTTATATAATATCGTAGGTTTTCAAACTCATTTGAAATGGCCAGAACAAAAAAGAATCATTCATATGATTCCTGGTTTGGAAAATGCTGAAATCGTACGTTATGGTGTCATGCATAGAAATACATACATCAACTCTCCAATTGCTTTAGAGGAGACATATGCGTTAAAGGGTAGAAAAGATCTTTTCTTTGCTGGTCAAATGACTGGAGTAGAAGGATATATCGAAAGTGCTGCGAGTGGAATGTTAGCGGGTATCAATTTAGCTCATGTCTTGAATGGAGAAGAACCAGTAAAACCAGGAAACGAAACAGTTATTGGTTCTATGTCTTATTACATCACACATGCTGATAGTAAGAATTTTCAACCGATGAATGCTAACTTTGGCATTGTTCATTTAAATTCTAATGTTAAGAAAAAAGATCGTAAGAATGCTTATGCTCCTCAATCTTTAGAAATCATCAGAAAGTTAAAAGAAGATGGCAGACTTTGAGAAATCATTAGATGCCTTTCTAGATCATATTGCGT
>CAVCCE010000121.1:0-5309 GCA_963600555.1 Duodenibacillus sp. | reverse complement strand
GAATATGTTCCTCCAGATTCAGCGCCGTAGTGACGATTTCAATACCACTTTTCATTTCAGCATGTAAGAATGTATGAAACGCAAATCCCATACCACCTGCAGCACCAGAACCAGGTACAGTTTCATCAGCATCAGGATAATACTTCTTTGTGACTTCACTGTAGTGTTTCATCCATACATCCATATTCTCTATCATTTCTTGTGTAGCACCTTTTTGTGGACCATAGATATAAGAACATCCATATTCACCACACAATGGATTATTAACATCACTTGCGATACGGAATGTACATTCTTTTAATACAGGATCTATTTCCTCGGTAATAGAATCAATATCTTTTAGACCAAAAGCACCAAAAGGAACTTCATTACCATCTTTATCTAAGAAATGAAATCCCAAGGCTTGTAACATTCCTACACCACCATCACTTGTAGCTGAACCACCAATTCCTACAATGAACTTTCTACAACCATTCTTGATGGCATCTTTGATGACTTCACCAACACCATATGTTGTTGTGTAATAAGGATTTCTTTCTTTGCGGCTTAACAAAGGTAACCCTGCAGCACCACTCATTTCTATGATAGCTGTATCTTGAATGATTCCATATGTACAATCCACATTCTCTTTTAATGGGCCATGTACAGAAACTACTTTCTTTATTCCATGCATTCCTTCTACGAGTGCATCTACTGTACCTTCACCACCATCTGCCAAAGGACTAATTACAACATCTACATTAGGATCTACTTTTTGAAATCCTTCTTTTACTGCATTACTTGCTTGTATAGATGATAAGCTTCCTTTAAAGGAATCAATTGCACATACGACTTTCATTGTTTAATGACCTCAACTAATTTCTTCACTAATTCTACATCTACAACATCATAATCATTTGTATGTGGTTCACTTAGATATGCATAAGTAACAAATTCAGAAGATGTCGTTGGATCTGTTTGATAGTTCTTACAAGATGAATGTACTTGATAAATACCTGTCGTATCCATCATTTCTACAGCGTTTGTTGCGTTCATTCCAGAACCAACTAGTATTTCTACCTTTTCGCCATATTCACTTTGTATTTGTTTGATAAGGTCCATCCCTTCCATTGCCTTATTCTTTTGACCACTTGTTAGTACTCTATCGATTCCTAAGTCACTCAAGATCTCCATAGCTAGAAATGGATCAGGCGTTACATCAAACGCTCTATGAAAAACAGCTTCTTTTCCATAAGAATGAATCAGATCAACCATCTTTTCTACATAAGGCATACAAATACTTCCATCTTCATTCAAGAAACCAAATGCTATTCCATCTGCCCCATTTTCTAACAATATTTCAGCATCATCCATCATTGTTTCAAATTCGCTAAAGGAATAACAAAAACCTGCAGCTCTAGGACGATCCATACAGATGACTTTTAGATTTGTATCTTTCTTAACTCTTTTCAATGTACCTAATGTAGGTGTTAATCCACCAACACTTAAAGCACTATTCAATTCCACTCTTGTTGCGCCACCTTTATCTGCAACAACACAATCTTCATAGCTTCCACAACAAACTTCAATTATTCTTTCCATACACTATCTCACTTTCTAACGAGTGGTGCTGTTCTTGTCTTCATATAATCATCCATCCACTCTTTGCTAGCTTCTTCAAAATACAATTTATGATTTTCATCCTTTTTAACAAGATAAACAGTAGGTTTCAATGTTTCTGTAGCTACCACAAATGAAAAACCTTCTATATTTGTAGCACACCCCCATTCACCTTTGTTATTCATCGCAATCAAAGACATATCCCCAGCTTTACCTCTACGTCTTTTTAATTCTTCATCAAATTCAAACACAGCTTTCTCACAAGCTTTCTGAGGATGCATACCTTCCTTCATCAGCCTAACGATTTCATAGCTGATACATCCTTTCATCACATCTTCACCAAGTCCTGTAGCACTCGCTCCACCTACATTTGAATCTACATAGAATCCAGATCCACATACAGGAGAATCCCCAAGTCTACCAGGATGTTTCATAAATAATCCTGAAGTACTTGTAGCACTTCCCATATGTCCTTCTTCATCTAAAGCAATCATTCCAACCGTATCATGTCCACTATATGGTTTTATTTCTTCTTCCATCTCTTTTAAACGATTTGCGTAATGGATCTGAGCTCTTTCCGTTAACATGTTCTTTCTTTCAAAACCATGTTCTTTTGCGTACTCTTCTGCACCTTTTCCAACTAGAAAATTATTAACATCATATTTCATTAGAGAACGTGCAATCGATACAGGATTTGCGTAATCTTTCACAGCACCAACTGCACCAAACTCCAATGTATCTCCATCCATAAAAGAAGCATCTAGTTCTACGACACCTTCTTTATTTGGTAATCCACCATATCCAACACTCTTATAGTATTCAAAGTCTTCTACATCCTTTACAGCATCTTCCAAAGCATCTAAACAACTGCCATGATCCTTTAGGATTTCATTTCCTTTTTCAATTCCTTCTAGTGCCATTCTCCATGTCGCAATCATTCCATACATATCAATACCTCTTTTCAAGTATTCTATCATTTTTTGAATCAATAACATTGTCAATCATTCAAGAACAGAATACAATCTAAAACAGAGGAGATTTTAGGAAATGAATAAATACGCAAAAGAGATCTGTGATCAATTATACAAATTGACTAGTATTGCTTCACCAAGTGGTTATACAGCGAAAGCTGCACAATACGTCAAAGAAACACTTGAAGCAATGAACTATGAAGTACGTATCACAAGAAAAGGAAATGTAGAATGTACGATTGGAGGAGTTGGTAATCCTTTAGTTCTAGCTGCACATGTAGATACACTAGGCGCAATGGTCAGAAGCATTAAATCAAATGGTAGATTAAAACCTACGACATTAGGTGGACATCAATGGTCTACTGCAGATGGTGAAAACTGTATGGTATTCACTAGAAGTGGAAAGATGTATACAGGTGTCGTATTAAACAAAGAACCTAGTGCTCATGTAGCTGATAAGAAAGTAGAAACTTTAGAAGCAAATATGGAGATCCTTCTAGATGAAAATATTTCTTCTAAAGAAGATGTAGAAAAGTTAGGAATCGAAGTTGGAGATATCATTGCCATGGATCCTAAGACTACAGTTACAGAAAGTGGTTATATCAAATCTAGATTCTTAGATGATAAGCTCTCTGCCGCAATTCTTATCGCTATCGCAAAATGGGTACATGATGAAAACATCACATTAAACAGAAAGGTAACATTGATTTTCACATGTTTAGAAGAAGTAGGATTTGGTGGAAGTAATATTCCTGCAGATACTGAAGATATGTTATCTGTAGATATGGGTTGTGTAGGTGATGATCTAGGTTGTACAGAAAGAATGGTTTCTATTTGTGCGAAGGATTCTGGTGGACCTTACAACTATGATCTAATTACAGAATTACATTCTATTTGTAAGCAATATAACATTGATTACGCAATTGATATCTACCCTCACTATGGAAGTGATGTAGAAACTACTTTAAGAGCCGGATATGACATTAGACACGGTTTGATTGGTCCTGGTGTATATGCTTCTCATAACTATGAAAGAAGCCATGTTGATGGTGCTATGAATACATTCACACTACTTCAACACTTCATTACAAAGTAATTAAAATGGATGATTGATCATACGATACAATCATCCATTTTTTTCTATTACAAACGCTCGCGCACCATCATAAGAGCATATCCTAAAAGATTTTGACCATTCCACTTATTTACTTCAACCCTATCAGGATCTTTCATCGATAAACCAATTCCCCATATTCTATCTCTTACAGCACATTCAGCTAGTATTTCTTTTCCAGTAGCTTTCAAATTTTCCTTCAAATCTTCATTTTGTGAGAACTTC
Organism: Duodenibacillus sp.; assembly: GCA_963600555.1. GTDB lineage: Bacteria > Bacillota_I > Bacilli_A > Erysipelotrichales > Erysipelotrichaceae > Bulleidia. The sequence goes on along the minus strand of CAVCCE010000121.1, from coordinate 1,400 downwards.
TCTAACAATCCTTCAAAGATAATGATTTGACGTACTCCATTCCAATAACTTTCATTGTAATTAGAAACAAGTCTACCAAGTTCTTTTATCTGAGCTACATCATCTATCGTAAGTATTTTCTTCGCAATTTCTTCATCATGAAAGCAAATAGCTTTCTTATACATCATATATTGTTCCATAGAAGAAAAAGTTATATTATCTACTACAAATTCACTTTTATACCAATTACTCAAATATCCATTTTCTTCATCAGGATTATGAAAACAAATAACACTCATTTCACTTTACCAACCTTTTTAACAGCTAACTCAAGATCTAGATCATGAAGACCCCCATATGCTTTTAATAAGAATTCAACTGGCACACTTTTAATAACTTTGCTACTTGGAATATCGTAATACCATTGATAATAAGCATAAAATTCACCTATCCAATCAGGCATAAATCCTTCTATAGCTTCTCCTTCTTTCAACTTATACGCATCCACCTTACAGAAATAATTCCATAATTCTTCAGCATCCATTGTATTCACATATGCTTGTGCTTCATCAATGCTTTTTCTAGTCTTACTGATCATATAATTATTGATAAAATCAATCGTATCTTTATCAGCATACTTTTGAGATATAAGATCAAATAGCTTACCTTGATTTTCAACAACATCATTTAAATATTCTTTAGGATATGCTGACATATGATCACCTCTCAAACAATGTACTAAATACATTTTCTACTTTATTAGCATCAGAATCAACAAGAGTACGCATCTTCCTTCTTGCGTTTACATCTCTTTCATTATACTTTTTATTAAACTCTCCATAATCAACTTGGAGTAATCTATCTTCTACTTCCACAAGTTTTGAGTAAGCTAGTTCAGTCTTTATACAATACTGAATACCAAGTCCACCCAACGATAATAATTCTTCAAGTATTTCAATATCTATATTATCGCGCACAAACTCCTTTGCGATGTAAAAATAAGATGCATTAGCTCTCCATCCTTTTATAACATCATATCCACTCGTATCAATTCCATATTTTTCAATAAACTTTTTTGATAAAACTTTGTAACGTCTAGAATCAGATGCATCCCTATGTTTCATTAATTCTGCAAGCCATGAAAGTACATCGTAATCTTCAAAATCCAAAATCTTTAAATCTGTAGTATCTAATTCATATTGATGTACCCAACCATTTGTCTTATCAGGTCTACAAACCGCCCATTCTTTGGCAAGATCTATATTCTCTGTCAGATAAAAACCTTTTCCATAATCATGTTTACTTTCACCATAGCCATACTGTGGTACAACTACTTTATTAGGACTACCATGATACAAACTAATTTTTCCCATATGTTTTTTCCTCCAAAGCTTTTAAGAACTTTTACCACAGTACTGTTA
>CAVCCE010000120.1:0-5317 GCA_963600555.1 Duodenibacillus sp. | reverse complement strand
AAAGAACTTCCGTACTGCCCTCTTGGACAGTGCTCGATGAGTATACCACCCTTTTCTTCCCTATGTCAACACTTTTTTTGTTCTTTTTTCTTCTTTTTTCTCTCTTTTCTTCTGTTACCGCTTTCTTTTCGCTTAAATATCTTTATCAAAAAAGCCAAGAAATTTTAATCTTGGCTAAAAAACTATTCAACTGTTACTGATTTTGCTAAGTTACGAGGCTTATCCACATTTAATCCCTTTGCAACTGATAGATAATATCCTAGTAATTGTAATGGAATAATTGCGAGTGAAGTTGTAAAGTATGGATCTGTTTGAGGAATATAAACTGTGAAATCTGCTGTATCTTCAATTGAATAATTGCCATAGGATGTCAGTCCCATTAGATAAGCTCCTCTTGATTTAACCTCTACCATATTACTTCTTGTCTTTTCGAACAATGTCTTATCTGTGCACACACCAATAACCAATGTTCCTTCTTCAATCAATGAAATTGGACCATGTTTAATTTCTCCTGCAGCATACGCTTCAGAATGTACATAAGATATTTCCTTCATCTTTAAAGATCCTTCCAAAGAAACTGCATAATCAATTCCTCTACCAATGAAATACATATCTTGTGCGTTTGCATATTTACTTGCAAACCATTGGATTCTTTCCTTATCTGAAAGAACAGATTCCATTTTCTTTGGTAATGTTTTCATTTCTGAAATCAATTCTTCGTAACGATTTTCTTCAATTGTATTTCTATATTGTCCTAATTGAATTGCTAATGCATAAATAGCAATCAATTGTGCACTGTATGCTTTTGTTGTTGCTACAGCAATTTCTGGACCTGCTAATGTATAGAATACATAATCTGCTTCTCTAGCAATTGAAGAGCCAACAACGTTAACAATACCTAATGTCTTGATGTTATTATCTTTTGCTAAACGTAAAGCAGCTAAAGAATCTGCTGTTTCTCCAGATTGCGAAATAACAATTACAAGGTCATTTTCATTGAGAATAGGATTACGGTATCTAAATTCAGAAGCTAGTTCTACTCTTACAGGAATTCTAGCCGCAGATTCAACTACATATTGTCCTGCCATGCCTACATGGTATGCAGATCCACAAGCTACAATAATAATATTGTGAATTTTTTTAGCTGTTTCTTCATCAATACCAACTTCACTTAAGTCAATCTTATTATCTTTTATAACAGAATTGATTGTATCACTGACTGCTTTTGGTTGCTCATGGATTTCCTTGATCATGAAATGTTCATAACCATTTTTCTCTGCTGCTTCAGCATCCCACGTTACTTCTTGTGGTTCTATCGTAACTTCCTCTTGATCTAAATTAAAGAATTTAACTTCTCCTTTATTTAATTCCGCAACTTGTTCATTACCAATATAATAAACTGTTTTTGTGTATTGAATAATTGGAGTTACATCTGAAGCTAGATAACTTGCTCCATCTTCAATTCCAATTACCATTGGTGAATCTTTTCTTGCAGCATAGATCGTATCCGGATATTCCTTAAACATCACCGCCATTGCATAAGAACCTCTAATTCTCTGCATCGCATGTGTAACAGAATATAATGGGCCCTGATGATATTTCTTTTCGTAATAATCAATCAACTTAATAGCTACTTCAGTATCTGTCTGAGAATAGAATGTATATCCATGTCTAACAAGTTTATCTTTCAATTCTTGATAATTCTCAATGATCCCATTGTGAACACCTATCACATTGTGATCATCGCTACAATGTGGATGTGCATTATTCTCACTAGGTTCTCCATGTGTAGCCCACCTTGTATGTCCAATTCCAATTGTTCCTTTTAATGCTCTACCATCATCTGTTTTCTCAGCTAAAGCTTTTAATCTTCCTTTTGCCTTAACGATTTCTGTATCTTCTGTTCCATTTCTTACAGATAATCCAGCAGAATCATATCCTCTATATTCCAGCTTTTCCAATCCTTTTAATAAGATTGGTGCTGCTTGTTTATTTCCGTTATATCCAACAATTCCGCACATAATAATGCTTGTCTCCTTTACCGATTAAAGATTATATAACAAATGAACCATTGTGAAAATATACTACAATTAATCACAATAGCTCGTCACTTATTCTATACAAAATATTTATTGTTCTAGGTATTGTTTTACTTGATTTTCAACCCACATCATGCATGCATGCGACATTAATTTCTGATCTTCATCATATCCTTTTAAGTTTCTTCTGAACATAGGATTATTCATATATTCATCAAACTGATATTCAATAAACCCCATCATTGCATCAGGATATTCTTTCTTATCATAATCTACATTTGCGTTTGATAAGTGCTCACACCATGTATCTATTCTTTGATTTTCAATTTGATTATTCGCACTAACGACTGTAATCGGATATTTAATATAGTTCATATCAGTCAGTTTGATAATAGAATCATCTAAAAGTGGATAGAACGATACCAAACCTTTAATCTGAATTCCAAAATCATTTAATAAACACCCAGCTCCTATCTGAAGATAAGAACCTCCAGTAAAACCTACAAACACTATGTTTCCTTCAATTAAATTGAATTCTTCACAATGATTCATAAAAAACATAACTGTATCAATGATCTCCTGTTGTTGATATGGAGGCTTCTGATTAGGTAACTTTGTATAATTGATAGATACAACAGCACATTCACACTCATTCCTTAATTCATCACAAAAGGAATCCGTAAGATCTACATCACCATTCATCAATGAACCACCATGGCACACTACAATTAACCCTGTTTTCTTTTGATTGTCATATCGATAGTAATTTGTATCAATGTTTTCTTTTCCATCTCTATTAATGACAAATCTTTCTCCAAGTATATTTTCTTTTTTTAGATATTTCATATTTTGCTTAGGAAATTTCTTTTTCGCAAAAAAATACTGTACTAACCAAACGATTAAAAATACACCTAAAATATTAATGATTAAATTAGTAATCATATAAACTCCCTTTTAGAAAAAGACTCCGAGAATCGGAGTCTTATTTTTGATTATTCTTCAGATCCAAAATCAGTATCTTCGCGATCATTGTTTACATTAACAACATCATCTGGAAGTGTTGGTTCTGTTTCTTCTGCAAATCTAGCATTTCTTTCATGACGTTCATCAATCATTCTTTGTGCTAGATCGTTGATTTTTCTAGATGTTTCTCTATCAAAATCTCTACCAGTACCTGCAGGAATGAGTTTACCAATAAGAACGTTTTCTTTCAAACCTTCTAAGTGGTCAACCTTACCCTTAATCGCAGCATCTGTTAATACTCTAGTTGTTTCCTGGAAGGAAGCAGCAGACAAGAAGGAATCAGTTTCAACTGCTGATTTAGAGATACCAAGCATGATAGGTCCAAACTTAGCAGGTGATTTGCCCTCATCAAGTAGATCTTCATTAATTGAGTTCATGTTATATAAAGACAATGTCTGTCCAGCAGATAGTCCAGAATCACCTGGTTCAATAACAATGACTTTCTTCATCATCTGTCTAATCATTACTTCCAAGTGCTTATCAGAAATATCAATAGACTGAGAAGCATATACCTTACGAACTTCTTTTAAGATATATTCTTGAGCTGCAGAAACACCAGCAACTTCAAGTAATTCCTTAGGAGCAATCTGACCTTCAGTTAACTTTTCACCAGCATGAACTGTTGTTCCTACCTTCATCCAAGGTCTAATAATCTGTGTAAGGTCACACTTATGTTCGATTGATTCTGTTGCGTTAGCAACTGTAACAATACGACCTGTGTTGTTATCATTATCTCTAATATCAACGATTTCACCATCAATCTTAGAAATTACAGCTACACCCTTTGGAGTACGTGCTTCGAATAATTCTTCTACACGAGGAAGACCCTGTGTAATATCACCACCGGCAGTTGCGACACCACCTGAGTGGAAAGATCTCATTGTAAGCTGAGTACCAGGTTCACCAATAGCCTGGGCAGCCATGATACCAATAGCTTCACCTTCTTCTACCAAGTTACCTGTAGCCATGTTTCTACCATAACACTTGCGGCAGATTCCACGTTCAGCTTCACATGTGAAGACATTTCTAATCATAACTTGAGCATGTGTTGCAGCAATCGTTGCAGCCATATCATCAGTAATGTATGTATCTGCTTCACAAATTACTTCACCGCTCTTAGGATCAATAACATCACTTGCTGTAAAATAGCCAGCAATACGATCTTTCATAGATTCAATAATAGAACCATTCTTATTATCGAAAAGTGCACCATAAGTGTCTTCCTTAACGTTACCGAGCTGATCAGTATAAGCCTTTGAACCATCAACTAGATAGCCCTTTTCAGTTCCACAGTCTTCTTCAGTAATAACAACTTCCTGTGCTACATCAACAAGACGTCTTGTTAAGTAACCAGATTCAGCTGTCTTTAACGCAGTATCTGTTAGACCCTTACGTACACCATGAGATGACATAAAGAATTCAGCTACTGTCATACCTTCACGGAATGAGGAGTAAATAGGGACTTCGATAATACTTGGCTGATAACCTTTTGTCTTGGACTGGATAGGACGTGCCATAAGACCTCTCATACCAGCAAGCTGTGTAAAGTGGTTCTTGTTACCACGGGCACCAGATACAGCCATCATATTGATAGGTGACATTCTTGGTAAAGAATTCATCAAAGAGTCACCGACTTCTTCCTTAACATCATTCCAAACAACTTGGAATTGAGTTTCCCATTCTTGAGGTGTGAGAAGACCTCTATCTCTCAAGTGGTTCAATACATCAGCTTTCTTTCTACCTTCTGCAACCAACTCATCCTTGTGAGGAGCAACAGAGATATCAGATAATGCTACTGTCATACCAGCAATCATAGAATATTGGTAACCAAGATCCTTTAATGCATCCAATACATCAGATGTTCTTGGTGTATCAGAATTAACAAATCCATTACCATTCTTATACTTAGCGAAGATAGCAGCAATCAAATTACCAAGATCCTTCTTCTTAAATTCACTATGTAATTTTCTAGAAGCAATTTCCTTCTTGATATCTGTTCCCATTGGAACGAAATCATCATCAGGAGTACGTCTTAAGTTATCACCTGTAGCTTCATTGATATATGGGAAATCAGCAGGCATAGCTTCATTGAAGATAATCTTACCAACTGTTGTTAATAAGTATTTTTCATTCTGTTCTTCTGTAAAGCATGTCTTACCAACACTCTTAGCTGGTAAAGCAATTCTAGTATGAAGATGAACGACACCAGTCTGGTATGCCATCAAAACTTCATTTCTGTCTTTGAAGACATGCCC
>CAVCCE010000119.1:0-5388 GCA_963600555.1 Duodenibacillus sp. | reverse complement strand
TAATTGTATCGAATATTTAGAAGACATGGGTTTAGTGAATGATAAAGATTTCTTTTTAATGCAAAGATTTATGTCTGATTTGAAGGGAGGATTTATTTAAAAGATAATAATTAATAAAATATCTATGTCCAGAAAAATGTGTATTAAACGTAAATTAGAATAAGCAAATAGAATTACATTAGATGTATGGGAATTGTACATGGACGTTAATTTTCTTAGTGTTTAACTTGTTTATTCCACCTTCTTTTTATTAGCTGAAAAGAAAAGTTGCTCTTAATTAACTAACTTCAAAATAACCTGTTAAGCGCTATCAAATCTTCTTGAAAAGTTTTTCATTTCTATCTATAATAATTAAAGTAGGTTAAAAAGGAGAAAATATGGACGCATTAATATTAGATTTATCGAATGTGTCTGCACAGATTCTTCCGATTCTTGGAGCAGTCGCACTCATATTTCTCTGTGTTTTATTAAAGAAAATATGGGAATTGATCGATACGATCAATCAATCAGTACAAAAGCTTGATCCAACGATCAAAGATGTAGAAAAGAGTATGGAGAAACTACAGGCACCATTAGATACTGCAGTAAAATACTCTCATTCCTTAGATAAAGTTCATGATAAAACAAGTGAAGTATTAACTAAGGCTACAGATTTTGCGAGTGAGAATATGAATAAGTTCCAAACTGCTATGGAAGAAAAGATGAAAAAGGAAGATGAAGTAAAAGTAGTAGAAGTGGAGGACAAAGAAGATGAGTGAAAATAATAAGAACATTGATTTCAATGATGAAAAAGAACCAATTGAATCTATTGAAAAGACAGTAGAAGATCTTAAGAAGAAGATTGCGGAATTGAGTGAAGAAAAGAAAAAAGAAGCTGTTAGTGATGAAGAATCAACAGATGAAAATAAACAAAAGATCCAAGAAATCAAAGACGCTACAGTAAATACTGTTATGACTTCTATTAATGACATTAAAGAAAAGGCACAACAGGTTTCTGAAAACCCTGATGTACAGAAGACAATTGCTTATATTAAAGAGAATGCTGTAAAAGCAGTTGAGAAGGCTAAGGGAAAAATTGATGAAATCTCTAATGATCCTAAAGTAAAAGAATATGCTGATAAAGCTGTAGAAACTGTTAAGAGTGCTTCATCTACTGCTACAAAGTATGTTGATGAACATCTTGATGATAAGACAAAAGAAAATATTTCTAATGCTTATGATTCTGCTAGTAAGGCAGTAAAGGAAGAAACAAAGAAGATCGTTACTGCTGCAGATGAATTTATGAATAAACCAGAAGTTCAAGAAAAAATCGAAAAGATGAAGACTAGTGCGAATGATATTGCTGAAAAAGGTGCAGAAGCATTGAAGAGTTTCTTCAATAGAGAAAAATAAGGGGATCTAAGTCAATGAAACGTGTAACTATTTATGATGTCGCTAAAGAAGCTGGTGTTTCTTTAGCAACGGTATCTCGTGTAATTAATGGTAGTAATGTAGTAAAAGGTGGTACTAGAGAAAGAGTACAAGCTGCAGTTGATAAATTAGGTTATAAACCAAACGCAATTGCACAAGGTCTAGCACTTCAAAAATCAACTACGATTGGCCTTGTTGTACCAGAAGCTTCTTTTGCGTATACTGGACAAATCATCAATGGTTTGATCGATGTAGCTAAGATCTATAACTACAATATCATTTTACATACGATTACAGCAGGTATTACAGATATTGCTTCGGTTGTAGAAGATATCATTAAATCTCATGTTGATGGTGTTGTTATCTACAATGATAAGTTAAAGATTGAAGAAGTAAATGAACTTTCTAAGTATAATATTCCAATTGTTATGATTGGTAATAAGATCGAAGGAGATAAGATCTGTTCTGTATATGTAGATATTGAAAAAGCTATCTATGAATTAACAAGTAAATATCTAGAAGAAGATAAAGAGAATATCGCTATCATTGAAGATAGAAAGAATCCATATACTTGTGATCAAATGGTTAAAGGTGCGGAAAGAGCATTTAAACAGAGAAAGAAGAAGTTTAATAGTTTCTTAAAGATTCCTGCAGAAGATAGAACATCTTATAGTTTCTTATGCAAGCATTTGAAGGAAAATAAATATGATCTAATTATCGCAAATAGAGATTCTCAAGCAATGGCAGTTGTAAATGCAGCAAGAGAAAACAACCTTGAGATTCCTAATGATCTAGAAGTTGTTTGTGTCATTGACTCTAAGTATAACAGTGTCATGAGACCTCAGATTTCTTCATTCTCTATTCCTAGTTATGATTTAGGTGCAGTTAGTATGCGTGTCATGACAAAGATGCTTCAGAGCGAAGAAGAACAAGAAGATTCAATTGAATTGTCATATTTGTTTACACCTAGACAATCAACAAAAGATTGACAAAGTGATAAACAACTATAAAATATTTTTAGCAAAGAAAAGGAAAAGTAGTATAGATAGTTTTGTTTAGAGAATTCCTGGTTGGTGCAAAGGAATAAGAAGTATCTATAACGAATACACCTTGGAGCTTTCTATCTCAAAAGGTAGAACGATTCAACTACGTTATCAGTTGATATTGAGTGTACACGTATGTGTAAACTAAGGTGGTACCGCGCTTACAGCGTCCTTAGAGATGAGGACGCTTTTTATATGGTGTCCCTAGAAGGAGAAGAAGTCATGGACTACAAACAAACTTTACACATGCCTCAAACGGATTTTGAAATGAGAGGTAACCTTGCTAAGAAGGAACCTGGCATTTTAAAACAGTGGGAGGAAAACAACTACTATCAGAACATCTTGAAGCATCACGAAGGAGAAAAAGCATTTATTCTTCATGATGGTCCTCCATATGCAAATGGTAACCTTCATGCTGGTACAGCAATGAATCGTTCTATTAAAGACTTCATCGTTAGATCACATGCAATGTTAGGCTACTATACACCATTTTTCCCTGGGTGGGATACACATGGTCTACCAACAGAATACGCAATTCAAAAGCTAGGTGTTGATCGTAAGAAAATTACAGCTGCTGAATTCCGTGCAAAGTGTGATGAATTTGTTCATACACAAATTGCTCAACAAATGGAAACAGAAAAACGTTTAGGTCAGATTGCTGACTATGAACATCCATATATTACTCTATTACCTGAATTTGAAGAAAGACAGGTAAAGACATTTGGTAAGATGGCTAGTGAAGGAATGATCTTCCAAGGTTTAAAGCCTGTTTATTGGTCACCATATAATGAAACAGCTATTGCAGATTCAGAAATTGTATATCGTGATGTAAAAGATGCTACGATTTATCTAGCATTCCAGATTGCTGATGGTAAAGGTGTTTTAGATTCTGATGATTACTTTGTAATTTGGACAACAACACCTTGGACAATTCCATCTAATGAAGCTGTATGTTTAAATGAAGCATATGATTATGCAGAAGTTCAAACTGAAAAGGGTAAATTAGTATTCTTAGCTAAATTTGTAGATAAGTTATTAGAAAAGTTCGGTTTGGAAAACCAAGGTATTCTTAGAACATTCAAAGGAAAAGAATTAGAAGGTATTACATATCATCATGTTGTATTAGACAAAGAATGTCCTGCTTTATTAGGAAATCACGTTACTGATGAAGATGGTACTGGTGTAGTTCATACTGCTGGTGGTCATGGTCTAGACGACTATTTGGTATGTGCTAAGTATGGTCTTGCTCCAATTAATACAGTTGATTATCAAGGTAATATGAATGAGGAAGCTGGTAAGTATCAGGGAATGTTCTTTGAGGATTGTTCTAAGGCTATCATTCATGATATGAATGAAAAGGGATGCTTATTAGCTGTTGAAAATATCGTTCATAGCTATCCTCATGATGATAGATTAAAGAAAAAGGTAATCTTTAGAGCTGTTAAACAATGGTTCTGTTCTATTGATAAATTAAAACCTCAGCTTCTTGATGAAATTGATAACAAGATCAAGTGGCATAACTCTTTTGGACAAAAGAGAATGCATAACATGATTGCAGATAGAGGTGACTGGTGCATTTCTAGACAGCGTCTATGGGGCGTACCAATTCCTATCATCTACAATGAAGATGGATCACCAATCATGGAAATGGAAGTATTTAACCATATTGCTGAACTCTTTGGAAAATATGGTTCTAACTATTGGTTTGAACATGAAGCTAAAGATCTTTTGCCTGAAGGTTATACAAATGAAAAGTCTCCAAATGGAAACTTTACAAAAGAAAAAGATATCATGGATGTATGGTTTGATTCTGGTTCTTCCTGGAATGAATTAAAGGCTAGAGGCTATGATTATCCATGTGATCTATACTTTGAAGGTAGTGATCAGTATAGAGGATGGTTTAACTCTTCATTGATCGTTTCTACTGCAGTAAATGGAACTGCTCCATATAGAGAAGTATTATCTCATGGTTATGTAGTAGATTCTAAGGGTGAAAAGATGAGTAAATCTGTAGGTAATGTTGTAAATCCTATGGATATCATCAATGTTAATGGTGCTGATGTATTTAGACTTTGGGCTATGACAAGTGACTTCAAAGAAGATCTAAAGCTTGGTCCTAGCAATATTAAACAGGTTTCTGATCAATATAGAAAGATTAGAAATACATTCCGTTTCTTATTAGGTAATGTTAATCCATCTGATTTCGATCCTAAGAAAGATATGGTTTCTTATGAAAATTTAACAGAGGTAGATCAATACATTCTTGTTAAATTGAATGATGTCGTTAAAGAAGTACGTAAGGATTGTGAAGAATATGATTATGTTGATGCTTCTAAGGTTCTTACAAACTTTATGGTAAATGAATTATCTTCTTACTATTGTGATTTCACAAAGGATATTCTTTACTGTAATGCTGAAGACGATGAAAGAAGAAGACAGGTTCAATCTGTTTATTGGCAATGTACTGACGCTCTTGTTAAGCTATGGGCACCATTCCTATGTTATACAACAGAAGAAGTATGGATGCACTTCAACAATGATGAAGCAGAATCTGTACATTACTGTCATTTCCCATCTATTCAAGAATACGCTAATGAAACTGAATTAAAAGAAGAATTCGATGTATTGTTAAGCATTAGAACAGATGTCATGAAGGCATTAGAAGAAAGCAGAAGCGAAAAGACAATTGGTACTGCTCAAGAAGCAGAAGTACAATTAAGCCTAAATAGTGAAGAAGCTGAGAAACTTGAAAAGGGTTTAAATGGAAGCTTAGCTCAATGGTTGATCGTTTCTAAGGCAGTTGTTTCTGAAGCTAATGAAAGAAGTGTCAAGGTTGTTAAGGCAACTGGAACAAAGTGTCCAAGATGTTGGAACTATTCTGAAGAAGCTGATGAAAATGGACTATGTCCAAGATGTCATACAGTAATGAGTAAGT
>CAVCCE010000118.1:0-5529 GCA_963600555.1 Duodenibacillus sp. | reverse complement strand
GTACTACATGGATCAAATATTCATAATATTATAAAAGATCTTAATGACATCTTTAGCAACATAAGAGAAGTAAAAACCAAACAATACCAAGCTAATGAATAAGCCTGCACCAATTGCTAACATACATCTTCTTGGTGGTAATTCTGTCTTACTTAACGCAAGTGCACTCAACATGATAGAAACAACCGTTGACGCTAAGAACAAAGCCATACCAATAGCTGAATTCACATTAATCACGATTGCACTAACAACAAATAAGATGATCTTTGCTGGTGCAGCAATTGCAGAAATAGAAACCATTCTACCTTTATCAACTGGGCATTTCTTTGAGTTACACAAAAGATAAATCAAATATACAATGAACAATTCCGCAAAGAACGCAAAGATGGCAATCTTAGCTGTTAATAAAGCTGTAGCACTAAAATTCAATCTCGCAAAACCAAAAGGATTTACATTAATGAAATTAGAAATCAGTACACCAAAACAAGCACTAAACGCAATCCACTTGATGATATTCAATAATGTTCTTTGTGCACCAGATAAAGTAGCGTAATCAACAGTACCTAATCGTTCAATACAAAGAATAGGATTTGATATGATCAACCATAAACTGGTAGTTGGTTCATCAATCAATCTTTCTAAAGCATCTTCTTTATCTTGTATCTTTTGTGCTTTTTTCTTTGCTTTTTTAGCTTGTTGCTTTTGTTTTTCTTTTCTCTTCTGTTGTTTCTTTTCTTCAGCACTAACAGTCTTCTTGACCTTTTTAACAACTTCCTTTTTAGGTTCTTCTTTCTGTTCAATTTTTTCTACGATAGGTTCAACAACAGATACTACATCATCATTATTAATTTCGACCGTTTTCTTCGATTTAGACACAACTACACATTGATGTGGTACATGTCTTAAAGAAACAGCACGTAAATGTCTTGATAACAAAACATTATCTCTTCTTCTGTTTAAAAGCTGTAATCTACGATTCATATCATTTTCCCCTGCCTAACTATTATAACAATAAAAATGTGCTTTTCAGCACATTTTAATAATTTAGTCCTTTGCTCTTGAATTGTACTTTCCATCAGCAGTACTTACAACTACTGTTTCACCCTGTTGGATGAAAAGTGGAACTTTGATTTCTAGTCCAGTTTCAAGAACTGCATTCTTTTGTGCAGATGTAGCTGTATCGCCCTTAACTGCTTGTTCACATTCAACGATTTGTAAAGATACCTTATCAGGTAGGATAACACCTAAGATTTCCCCTTCAAATACTTGAATATTGATCATTTCAGATGGCTTTAAGAAATTCTTTTCCCATTCAACTCTATCTTCAGGGATTTCAATTTGTTCATATGTTTCTGTATCCATGAATACTAAAGAAGAACCATCATCATATAGATACTGCATTTCTCTCTTATCGATATGAGCTTCTTCTACTCTATCAGAACCAATAAGACCTAATTCCTTAACTACACCAGTTCTTGGATCCTTGACCTTTAAAGCAACCTTCATCTTAGCCATAGCAGTCTTGTTCAAAGACTTATCTAAACATTGATAAAGTGTACCTTCCCAAATAAAACACTGTCCTGGTTTAATTTCTGTTGATTGAATCATATTTATACCGCCTTTACTTACCGTATTAATTTTATAGAAAACCCTTATTTTGTCAATCTACATCATCTCTATCACAGGTATAAGACAATACTATTTTTTCTTCTGGATCTATCGTTACAATGATACTTTCGGGATATTCTGATATAACATTTACATAGATAAATTGTTCTTCTATTTCAAACGAATACGTGCAAGAATTCAATTCAACTTCACCAGTTTCTTCAGATAAGATTCGATATTTTAGATCACTTAAGATTTCAATTTCTTCTTTCAAATACTGATTTGCTTGTTTCATATTGATATATGTTTCTATCATTTGTTGATCCACGAATGTTATTACTGTAATCACAGATGTAACATACAACAAGATTCCAAGAAAATAAGTTGATATAAAACCACTATTTCTTTGTAATCGCTTCTTCATAATCTTTCCCATTTCTTTGATAAATGATTGATATCGCATCATTTTCTTCAACAAATGAACAAGAATCTACATTCGTATAAATGATCTGTGTACCAGGCTGAATAATGATATTTTCATTTACATAAGAAAGTTTCATTTCTTTCTTACGATATTGAAAATATAACGTATCATCTTCGATGTAAGGATCATACGATAAAGCTAATATCCTACGTAATTGATAAGTTGCGATACTATCTTGTAGTGATTCATCCTTCACTAATCCTTTTGATAAGACCACTAAGCAAGTTAATATGATTGGTATCAAAGATACTGTAATGAATAATGACAACAAGAAATCAACTAATACGGTTCCGTTTGTTCTATAGATTCTTTGCATATCTCTAATTTTTCAAAAAGATCTTTAAAATCATCTTGTTGATATCGAACTTGTTCCTTCATTTTTTCATTGATCTGAACATGTGTATAAATCGATGCAGAAACAATCATACAGGCCACAGAAAGAACCATTACACTAACGAGAGCATCTTTCAACAAGTCTGCCACCTCCTAATTCAACAATGAAATAACGATCATCATCTTCCAAATGAATCGTTTGTGCTTTTGAAACATTGCCCGTTTCATTAAATTGAATCATTTCACCCTCATATTCAAATACATTCTTTTTTGAATTTCGAATCGCAATTGATTGATTCAATAAATAATTTGATGGAAACAAATACCAATCTTCTTTAGAGAAAGAATGAATTGGTAAGATCAATAAACTAAATATAGAAATACATACAAGAATGATACAGCACTCCACCAATGTAAAACCTTTACTCGATACTAGCTTCTCCATCAATGATCACCAACTGTTTAGAACCATCACATGTAATTTGCGATTCATTTAATAGCCCTGCATTCACTAGGTCATCCACACTACTAGGATATTCATCATATTCCATCTTGTATTCCAGTATTGCGGAATCTGCTACCTTTTCAATTGCCTTACATCCTTTATTGTTTACAACGCTTAATGTTTTTTGAATCGATGGAACAGACAATAAGAAGATCACAGAGATGATAATGACTACAATCGTCATTTCTAATAAAGTAAAACCATTTTGTTTTTTGAAATATCGCATCCTATTTTTTCCTCCTATACTTATACTATTCACATGATTTTTCAAAATCCCCTAAAATTTCTTATAAATTTTGTAACATTGACATAGGTAACATTAATATCTGATAAACAAATATCATGACGAAACCAATCAAAGAATAAGAAAATAATTGAATATAACGACTAAAACGTTTAATTGCTTGTTCTTTTCGTATCTGGACCATCTTTAGATAACCTTCTAACATTTCTTCGCAAGAAGAAGATAATATCGCAATTCGAAAGAACCTTAGTAATGTCTCTTCCATTCGCGTTTGTTTGACTGCCTCCATCATTGTTTCTCCATTCATAAGATGTTCATCGATTTCTTTAGCGATATAAGAAATACATGGTTGTTGTGTTAATCTACATAACATTCTTAAAGTATCTTTTGTAGAAATATTTCTTTTTTGACATTCTAGAAAAAATCTTGCGAATTTTGATGAAATAGACTGTACAAGTATCGTATTTGGAAAGTATTGAGATATAAATTGATATGTACTAACAATATGATTATTTTGCAACATAACAAAAACAATGATCATTAGAATACTACTAAGAATCATAAGAATTCTTATTAGATACTTAATGATTATCTGCATATTTACATATTGATTAGATTTCAATTGGAAACCAGCTAATAAAGAAATCATATTTGGCAATATAAATTCATTAAATAAATAAACACCCACCAACATTCCAACAAACAACATCACTGGATAAAACATCCCTTGTATGATTTCTTTTTTATTCTTTTGTTGTGCTTCTACGATTTCAATACATGTAGTAAGACTTTCAAGAAAAGGCATACACTGAATAAAGCTTTCAAATAGTGATCTGTATTGTTTTGGACAATATAGATGAAAGAAACTATTTAAATCTTCACCATCTCGTAATCTAGTAAGTATAGAGTCAAAAGCTATTTGATTTGTTTTATCTTTTAATACATTTAATGTATCTCTTAAAGAAAAGCCACTTTCTAACAATCTTTGTATTGCGATACAATCTTCATTTTTCAATATATGGTCTTGCTTGAGAATAGGAAATCTGATGATTCCTAAATGCTTCTTCGATTCTCTTTTCCAATGTTTTGTAACCATTTAGTTCTCCTTTCTCAAAATATTCAGAAAGTAACTCTTCATTCATAAATTCGTATATTCCAAATTTATTTCCTTCATTATCCTCAAACAATCTTTGTGCACTAACACCTCTCAAAACATCTTTTAACTGATATCGTTCTACTCCAAGATCCTCCATTCTTAATATTGTGCCTATACAAGAAAAAGAATGGATCGTACTGATTACCAAATGTCCTGTCAAAGCACAGCGAACCGCCATCTTTGCCACAGACTCATCTCGTATTTCACCAATCATAACGATATCAGGATCATGTCTCATCAATTGTTTGATTCCATCTGCATAAGACATATGTTGTTTTTCATTGATCTGTATTTGAACATATTTTTCATTAACGACTTCAACAGGATCCTCCAAAGAAAATATCTTTTTTCCTTTTGCTTCATTCAATAATGTATATACAGTTGTTGTTTTTCCACTTCCTGTTGGTCCAGCAAACAAATACAATCCATTTGGTTTAGAAGTAATATTTGTTAAATATTCCAATGTATCTTGTTCATGACTTAATGAAGAAATCGTTAAAGTTTTACTCGTGTTTAAGATACGTAGTACTCCAGATTTCATGTAGTAAGAAGAAACAAATGAAAAACGTAAAGATAAATCTTTTCTTCCTACTCTTTCTTTAAAAGAACCACTTTGTGGTCTAGTAATATCTGACACATCTAAATTTGCTCGATACATCAGATATCGAAACAATTTCATATCATCTTCTTTTGGAATCAATTGTTTCATTTCACCTTTGATTCTCATTTCAATACTGATATTTGATTGGTTAGAAATATCAAAGTGTATATCACTTACTTGATACTCAATAGCAATCTTTAAAATTTCTTGTAATCTTTCTCTCATAACACCTCCTATATACATATTCACAAGAAATTTCAAAATCCCACAAAAAAACAGGAAATATTTCATTCCTGTTTTATAAACTCATATTCTTTTATTTCAATTAGTCATTCATGAGTTTTCTAGCATATTCGACAGTACCTTCACCATCCATCATGCCATACATTCTCATGTCGATACCTTCAATAGGTTTTCCAGGATACTTAGCCTGTAACTTAGCTAAAGCATAACGAACCTGAGGTCCTAGAAGAATAACGTCTGCATCTGGTGCATGCTTTTCTTCTTCGTTTAAGCTATAAGCTGCGATATCATAATCCTTTCCAATCTTAGCAGCTGCCTGCTTCATCTTATTAACTAATAAAGATGTGGACATGCC
>CAVCCE010000117.1:0-5543 GCA_963600555.1 Duodenibacillus sp. | reverse complement strand
TGGGTTCTCAGTCGTCGCTCCAATCAGAATGATCGTTCCATCTTCCACAAATGGTAATAGATAATCCTGTTGTGCTTTATTAAAACGATGAATCTCATCAATAAAAAGAATCGTCTTCTTTCCATATTCAGCTAAATTGGATTGCGCTTTTTCAACAATGATCTCCATATCTTTTTTACCCGCAATCGTTGCGTTTACTTGTTCAAAGTCAGCACTTGTCGTATTCGCAATCACTTTCGCAAGTGTTGTTTTTCCTGTTCCTGGAGGGCCATATAAAATGATAGAACCAATTTTATCAGCCTTGATTGCTCGGTATAAAAGTTTATCTTTTCCTATGATATGCTTTTGACCAATGACTTCATCTAATGTCTCTGGTCTCATACGAGCAGCTAATGGTTCTTCTTTTTTTCTTGTTTCTTCACTTCCATATTCAAATAAATCAGACATACATTTATTCTAAACAATTCACCAAAAAAATAAAATCCAAATGCAACAAAACATTCAAAAAAGTCCTTCATCAAAAGGACTTTTCTATGTTTCGTGCGGATAACAGGACTTGAACCTGCATGAGTATTCTCACTAGAACCTGAAACTAGCGCGTCTGCCAATTCCGCCATATCCGCATGCACTCTATTATACTCGAAAAATACCATACAAACAAGAAAGCCTCTAGGAAACCCTAGAAGCTTATTCGTTATTCATCAAACAATGCTGAACCGTTTGTTTCAATGATATGTTTATACCAATAGAATGATTTCTTTCTATAACGATTGAAGGTTCCATTTCCTTCATCATCACAATCAACATAGATAAAACCATATCTCTTAGACATCTGTTTTGTGGATTCAGATACCAAGTCGATACAAGCCCAAGATGTGTATCCTAATAGTTCTACACCATCTTCTACAATAGCATCATACATTGCCTTCATATGATCTTTATAATAAGCAATGTGAGCATCATCATTAACAGTATATGAACCATTACCATCTTCCACTAACTCTTCTTTTTCACCTAGGCCATTTTCAACAATGAACAATGGTTTTCTATAACGGTCATAAAGATCAACCAATGAAATTCTTAAACCAATCGGATCCGATTGCCATCCCCATTCACTTGCCTTCAAGTAAGGATTCTTGATAGCTGTAATCGTATTGCCAGCTGTTGTTTGTAGACCTGTCGTATCTTTTGCGACACATGAGGAAGAATAATAAGAGAATGAAATAAAATCAACAGGATACTTCTTCATGATTTCTAGATCTTCATCTGTCATTTCAATATGCAATCCATGATTCTTAAATCTAGCTAATAGATAAGCAGGATAAACACCAAATACTTGTGTATCAGAATAACAATATGTAGCTCTCATTCTTTGTTGCGCTTCTAATTGGTCCTCTGGCTTACAAGAGTATGGATAATATGTAAGTTTTGTTAACATACATCCAACTTTTGCGTCACTAAACTTTTCATGAATATACTTTGTAGCTAAAGCAGAAGCTACAAATTGATGATGCATAGACTGGAAGATTACTTCTTCCCAATTCTTGTCTTTGAATCTATCTTTGATCAAACCACCTGTTGTATATGGATGGCGAATCATAGAGTCAACTTCATTAAACGTCAACCAATATTTAACTCTATCACCATAACGATCAACAACTGTACGAACAAAGTTCATAAAGAAATCAATTGTTTGTCTGTTATACCAACAATCATATTTCAAACATAGATTTAGTGGTGGTTCATAATGAGAAATCGTCACTAATGGTTCAATGTTGTATTTCTTCAATTCATCAAATACATCATCATAGAACTTCAAACCTTCTTCATTTGGTTCAGTATCATCTCCATTTGGATAGATTCTAGACCAAGCAAGAGACATACGGAATGTTTTAAATCCCATTTCTCCAAGCAAAGCGATATCTTCCTTGTAGTGATGATAAAAATCTGAACCATGTCTTTTCGGATAATGTTTTAGATCTTCAGGATGTGCCATTGCTTCCTCTACATCCTTCATAAGAACTTCATTCTGTTTTTCGTAATTTGTTACATCGACATCTAGATGACTTCTAGCACAGTCTGAAACAGACCAGCCTTTTCCACCTTCGTCCCAACCACCTTCAAACTGGTTTGCAGCTGTTGCTCCACCCCAAAGGAAGCCTTCTGGAAATTTCTTTTCACTCATAATTTGTTCCTTTCAATAAAAGGGCATATTTCTATGCCCCTTTTATTACGATTCCGTTTATTCAAATAGGCATCTACCATTACTGATTATAACGTCATGATACCAATCATACGACTCTTTTTTCATTCTTTTTAAAGAGCCTGTACCATCATTATGTCTATCAACATAGACAAATCCATAACGTTTCTTCATTTCACCTGTACCAGCTGAAACGATGTCGATAGGTCCCCAATATAGATATCCCATTACATCAACTCCATCAAGAATCGCTTCATTGACTTGTTCTAAATGAGATCTTATATATCTTTGTCTAAAAGAGTCTTTGATTTGATTTTGCTCGTCTGGTTTTTCATCTAATCCAATACCATTTTCAACAATGAATAATGGTAAATGATAACGATCACTTAATACATTTAATACATAACGTAATCCTACCGGATCTACTGGCCAACACCATGGTTCAGGACTTTCTTCCTTCAAATAAGGATTCTTCTTTCCTTTGATTCCACCAGTATCATATGCATTTTCCACTTCATGAGAATAAGTACCAGAACGATAGTATGAGAAGGCAAAGTAATCAACCGTATTCTCCCTTACGAGTTTTAAATCATCCTCTGTATATACAGGTTGAATATTGGCTTCACGCCAAATTCTCTTTACATATCCTGGAATGATACCTAAGCAGAATGCATCTCCAAAATAATAATTTGAGATACGTTGTAATTGGTATGCTCCCATAACATCTTGTGGGTCACAAGAATATGGATATGTAGCGACACAAGAGCAAGTTAACATGCAACCTACTTTTGCGTCTTTATCGATTTCATGAGCAATCTTCACTGTCCAAGCATTTCCAATAACGATATTCATATATGCTTGCCACTTTTCTTCTTCACTCACTACCAATGGATTTGTCTTATCAAATGGTTTTGTTGATAAGACTCCTGCTGATATCATTGGTCTTCGATACAAATTATTCACTTCGTTAAACGTAAGCCAATATTTCACTTTACCTTTGTATCTTTCAATCACCGTACTAACATATTTCTTCCAAAACTCGATTGTTTTTGGATTGATCCATCCCCCGTAGTTGATCAAAAGATTTAATGGTGTTTCATAATGAGATAACGTAATGACAGGTTCCATTCCAAGACGTTTCATTTCATCAAATAACTCATCATAGAATTTCAACCCAGCTTCATTAGGTTTTTCATCATCCCCATTTGGGAAAATTCTTCCCCAAGCAATTGAAGTTCTAAAACAATTAAAACCCATATCAGCCATTAATTTTAAATCTTCTTTATAACGATGATATCCATCAATTGCTTCATGAGATAGATACACTTTATTAGGATCTAACTTCATCTCCCATTTTGAAGTATCCTCATTCCATACTAATCCAGGCTCTTGCGAATTGATACCGACGACAATGTCAGTAACATCCGCAAGCTTACCATCTTCAAGCCAAGCTCCTTCCCATTGGTTTGCAGCAACTGCTCCTCCCCAAAGAAATCCGCTCTGAAAAGCACAATTTGACATTTTTTATGCTGAAGCTTTTTCTTGTTCAGCTTGCTTATTAGAAATCAATACGAATGGTGTATAAATCAAGAATGAAATTACAATACACAATAATTGTGTAACAACTGCACCTAAGCTACCACCAGATGCCATGAATGCCATGATTCCAGGAGGAGTTGTCCAAGGAGCATTAACGACCATCTTTCCACAGAATCCAATAGATGTCATAAAGTAACCAAATGCACAACATACAACAGGAGCAATCATGAATGGAATACCCATGATTGGGTTCATAACGATTGGAAGACCAAAAGTTACAGGCTCATTGATATTGAATAATCCACATGGAATAGATAGTTTAGCGATAGAACGATAATCATCTCTCTTAGAGAAAATCAAAATAGAAAGTAATAGACCACCTGTAATACCAGCACCTGTAATCGTTCCAAATGCAGACATGAATGGTGTACAGATAATATTAGGAATTTCTTCACCAGCTAAGTAAGCTGCTTCATTTTCAGCGAATGCTGCAAGAAGGATTGGTTCATAAATAGCCTTAAGTGTTTGAGTACCATGAATACCAAAGAACCATAAGATAACTGTCATGAACATCAATAGTAAGAATCCAGGTAGACCTGTTAATACATTCTTAAGTGGTGTCTGAATGAAATCAGTAATAGCTTGGAATAATGTAACATTCAAAGCATATTCAAATGCAAAACCAATAGCAGCAATAATAAATACTGTAATAAATGCTGGGAACAATACTGCGAAAGAACGAGCAATATTTGGTGGAACTGAATCAGGCATATGAATTTCTAACTTTCCTGAATCAACAAGTTTAACATAGATCAATGCTGAGAAAATACCAACAAGCATAGCTACGAATAAACCCTTAGCACTTGTGTAATCAGATGATAATACGTTAGCCAGTTCTACTGTTTCCCCACTTTCAGCAGCTGTAGCAGTAGCACTAGTTGAGCATAAAGAAATAAAGCAACCTAAAGCTGTAATAGAAACAACTTTATCAGTGTTACCAAAGCTTTCAGCTACCTTAGCAGAAAGTAAGATAACGACACCAATAGCCATCATATTCATAGTACCGTAGTTAGCGGCAGTAAATAATGGCTTAAATGTACCTAACCATGCAAAACCTGGTACATTAGCGAGTGACATGTAGCCTTCTGTTGTATTACATACAACATTAGCAAACAATGTACAGAATGAACCAATAATGATAATTGGCATAAGATCCGTAAATGCATCACGGATAGCAGCAAGATAACGGTTATTACCAATCTTACCAGCAATCGTCAACATGACGTTCATAAATTTTTCGTTCATAATCACGAAACCCCTTTCATTACATTTATTTAACCATTAAATTAAAATATCAGAAACAATATCTTTGATATAATAAATATATAAGTTTTAATATATTCCAAAGGAGATCAACTATGAATCTAGATGATATTGAAGCATTCTTAGCAGTTTATAACGCTGGTAGCATTTCACAAGCTGCAGTTACTTTATACATGAACCAAAGTAACCTTTCCGCTAAGATCCAACGGCTAGAAAAGGAATTGGGTACACAATTATTTATTCGCAGTAGAGGAAGACACAACATTGAATTAACAAATCAAGGACAAAAGTTTCTTTTGATTGCCGAGCAAATCAATAACTCATTAAAAGAAATCAATCATTTAAAAGATACACAGAGAAAAGAATTTGTTTCTATTGCCGCAAATGAAGTTACCAATCAATTCACATTTGTTCCTTTTTATCAGCAATTTATAAAAGACCACCCTAACATTACTCTAGCAATTCATACATATCATTC
>CAVCCE010000116.1:0-5547 GCA_963600555.1 Duodenibacillus sp. | reverse complement strand
TCTCTGATATAACCATAACCACCAAGTAACTGTACACACTTTGTAGTTACGTTCATTGCAGTTTCAGCAGCAAATAACTTAGCATGTGCTGCTTCAACAGAGAAACGATCCTTAGTTCTCTTAGCTTCAGCTGCTTTATAAACTAATAATTTAGCAGCTTCAACTTCTGTAGCAAGATTAGCTAATTGGAATTGTGTATTCTGGAATGCAGAAATAGAACGTCCAAATTGCTTTCTTTCTTTAACATAAGCTACAGTTCTATCTAAAGCACCTTCAGCAAGACCTAAAGCCTGTGCTGCGATACCAATACGACCACCATCTAATGTTCCCATAGCAATTGGGAAACCTTTACCACGAGGTCCTAATTGATTTTCAACTGGAATGTGGCAATCTTGGAAAATAAGTTCATAAGTAGCAGAACCTCTGATACCCATCTTATGTTCCTTTGTACCAAATGTGAAACCTTCAGTTCCTTTTTCAACGATGAAAGCTGTAAATTTCTTCTGCTTTCCTCTCTTTGTTTCAACAACATCTGTATAAGCAATGATGATATATACATCAGCTTCCTTACCATTTGTAATGAAGCACTTAGAACCATTTAAGATCCATTCTTTACCATCTTCGCTTAAAACAGCTTTAGTCTGAACACCTTGTGCATCTGTACCAGCACCTGGTTCTGTTAAACCGAAAGCACCAAGCTTTTCACCTTTAGCTAAAGGTACTAAATACTTTTGTTTTTGTTCTTCTGAACCATAGTGTAAGATAGGGTCACAGCATAGTGAACTGTGAGCAGAAACAATAACAGATGTTGTACCACAAACTTTAGCAAGTTCTTCAACACACATTACGTATGTTAGCGGATCACATCCTTGGCCTCCATACTCTTCTGGAATAGCAATTCCTAGGAAACCATTCTTTGCCATCTTATCAACTGTAACACGTGGGAACTCTTCTGTTTCATCAGTGTCAATTGCTAGAGGCTTTACTTCTTTTTCGGCAAAATCTTTGAATAAAGATTGCGCCATAGTATGCTTTTTATCAAGCTGGAAATCCATTACTTTATCCTCCAAATTTCCTTCTATTGAGACTAGGATGAATATTATTCATCCTAGAAACAAACAAATTTTATTTTTTATCAATTGGTGTCTTAGTACGATCAGCATTGTAGATGTAGAAGCCTCTACCTGTCTTAACACCTAAGTGCCCAGCACGAACCATCTTTCTTAAAGTTGTGCAAGCTCTATATTTAGGATCCTTTGTTTCGTTATAAATAACATCCATAATAGCTAAAACGATATCAAGACCAACATAGTCACCTAATTCTAGAGGTCCCATTGGATGGTTAGCACCCAACTTCATAGCTGTATCGATACCTTCAATATCAGAAATACCTTCTTGGTAAACAAAGATACCTTCATTAATTAATGGAATCAAGATTCTATTAACGACAAAGCCAGGAGCTTCGTTAACTTCAACAGGAGTCTTTCCTAATTTAACAGAAATTTCCTTAACTGCTTCTACATCAGCATCAGGAGTGTTAGCACCCTTGATTACTTCAATAAGCTTCATAACAGGAGCTGGATTAAAGAAATGCATACCAATAACTGGTTTCTTTAGACCAGCACCAATTTCAGTTACAGAAAGTGATGAAGTATTTGTTGCATAAATACAATTTTCGTTCTTAACGATATTTTCCTGTAAATCCTTGAATGTTGCTTTCTTAATGTCCATTACTTCTAAAGCTGCTTCAACAACTAAATCTGGATCAACAGCTTGAGAATTCAAACCAGTTACAATCTTGTTTAATAGAGCATCTTCATCAGCTTGTTCCATCTTTCCTTTAGCAACTCTCTTATCAAGAGCCTTCTTGATGTTTGCTTTACCACCATCAGCAAATTCTTGCTTAATGTCGCAAAGATAAACTTTTTCAACATCTGCACACTGTGCGAATGTTTGTGCAATGCCACGGCCCATTGTGCCGGCACCAATAATTGCTACTTTCATTTTAATATCTCCTTTTTTATTTATTCTGAAAAGCTACATGCTTAACTTTAGCTGGATCATCTTTCTTGCGTAAGAAGTTTGCCATACCTTCTTTTTGGTCATAGGATTCAAAACAATCACCAAATAATTTTTCTTCAACAACAATTGCTTCGTCCATATTGACTTGTAAACCATCATTAACAGCCTTCTTACAATTTCTAACTGCAATAGGAGCATTAGCTGCAATTGTAGAAGCAAGCTTTAAACATGTTGGAAGTAATTCCTCAAGTGTAGTAACTTGATTAACTAATCCAATACGGTAAGCTTCATCAGCTTTAATGTTTCTAGCTGTATAAATCAACTGTTTTGCATAACCTGGAGAAACCAAACGAGCAAGTCTTTGTGTTCCACCAAATCCTGGTGTAATACCCAAACCAACTTCAGGTTGTCCAAATACTGCATTATCAGAACAAATTCTAATATCACAACTCATTGCGATTTCGTTACCGCCACCTAATGCAAAACCATTAACAGCAGCAATAACAGGTAATGGGAATGTTTCAATTTTTCTGAATAAATCATTACCCTTCTTACCAAAAGCTTCACCTTCAGCCTTAGTAAGAGTGCTCATTTCACCAATATCAGCACCAGCAACAAAGCTCTTATCACCAGCACCAGTTAAAACTAAGCAACGAACTTCATTTTGATCAACGTTATCAAAAACATTGTTTAAATCATCAAGAACTTCACTATTTAAAGCATTTAATGCTTTAGGTCTATTAATTGTAATAACACCAACCTGACCATTTACTTCATAATCTACAAAACTCATTGAATTAGTCTCTTTCTACAACAGTAGCACATCCCATGCCACCACCGATACATAATGTTGCTAAACCTCTCTTAGCATCTTTTTGCTGCATAGCATATAGTAAAGTAACTAAGATTCTTGCACCGGAAGCACCAACAGGATGACCTAATGCAATTGCACCACCATTGACATTTAATTTAGATAAATCAAAGTTAAGATCCTTACCTACTGCAACAGACTGAGCTGCGAAAGCTTCATTTGCTTCATATAAGTCGAAGTCTTCAATCTTAAGACCAGTCTTTTCCATAACTTTCTTTGTTGCTGCAACAGGACCAACACCCATGATAGATGGATCAACACCACCTAATGCACCAGCAACCCAAGTAGCTAAAGGCTTAACACCTAATTCCTTTGCTTTTTCTTCGCTCATGATAACTAATGCAGCAGCACCATCATTGATACCTGAAGCATTTCCGGCAGTAACTACACCCCCTTCAACACCAGAACAACATTTTAGCTTAGCTAATACTTCAGGAGTCTGACCATCACGAGGACCTTCATCTGTATCAACAACAACAATGCCCTTCTTCTTACCCATGTTTACTTCAACAGGTACGATTTCATCCTTAAATAAACCGTTATCTCTTGCTGCACAAGCTTTGTTTTGAGAATTAGCAGCAAATTCATCTAATTCTTCTCTTGTTAAATGCCATTGTTCATCAACATTTTCAGCTGTAACCATCATATGATAATCATTGAATGCATCCCATAAAGCATCATGAACCATTGCATCAACAAGACCATCCTTTGGTGTGTTCATTCTGTAACCAAAACGAGCATGTGGAAGAACATATGGAGCAAGACTCATATTTTCCATACCACCAGCAACAACGATATCTGCATCACCAGCAATGATCATATCAGCAGCCATGTTTACACAGTTCAATCCAGAACCACAAACAACGTTAACTGATACTGCAGGTGTTGTAACAGGTAATCCAGCTTTTATAGATGCTTGTCTAGCTGGGTTTTGTCCCAGACCAGCTTGAATAACATTACCCATGTAAACATGATCAACATCTTCAGGTTTTAAACCAGCTCTCTTAACAGCTTCCTTGATAACTGTTGCACCAAGTTCAACTGCTGGAACTGTGCTTAGTGCTCCACCCATTTTACCGATAGCTGTACGGCAAGCACTTGCAATAACTACTTTTTTATTAGCCATTTTTATATCCTCCTATTTTTTAAATGGTTTATTCTGCTTCGTATTCTTTGGCTTCTTCTTCGCCATTTAATACTCTTAATGCGCCTTGTGCAAGAGCAATCATTTCTCTTTCACCAGGAATAACGACTACTGGAGCAATCCATTCAGTATATGAAGCAATTGCATCAGTAACATCTTTACCATAAGCAATTCCACCAGTTAATAGAATTGCATCAACTTTACCCTTCATAACTACAGAAAGTGAACCAATATCTTTTGCATGTTGATAAATGAAAGCCTCTTTTACAAGTTTCGCATTTTCATCACCATTTTCAATCATCTTATTAACTTCACGCATATCTGCTGTACCTAAGTAAGCAGCAATACCAGCATCACCAACAGCTCTCTTCATCATATCATCAACTGTTGGATATTTTCCTGAATAACAAAGTCTAATTAAATCTCCGACTGGAACAGCACCTGAACGTGTTGGAGCAAACGCACCATCACCATCAAGACCATTAAACATATCAATCATCTTGCCATGACTTAAAGCACCAGTAGTACATCCACCACCCATATGAGCAACAACAAGATTAAGATCTTCCATCTTCTTTCCGATGCTCTTAGCATATTCACGAGCAACAGCTCTCATATTTAATGCATGAATCTTAGAAACACGTTTAATTTCAGGCATACCAGATAAACGTGCAACATCTTGCAATTCATCAACAGCAGTTGGATCTACAATATAGCTTGGACAACCAACTTGTTCCCCAATCTTACGTGCTAACAAACCGCCAAGATTAGCAGCATGATCACCATTTAAAGCAATTTCAAGATCATGCTTGATAGCATCATTAACTGTATAAGTACCTGCTGTAATTGGATGTAAATATCCACCTCTTCCAACACAAGCATCTAAAGTATGAATATCAAAATTAATAGATTCTAAATAATTCATGATAACTTCATATCTAAAATCCAATTGTGAAAAAGTTGTAGGAAACTTATTCATTTCACTTACAGGATGATTTAAACCTGTTTCATTTACCAAAGTTTCATCATCAAATAAAGCAATTTTTGTTGATGTTGAACCTGGGTTGATTGCTAATATTTTCTTTCCCATTTGATTAACCATTCACTTTCTTCATATGATCACTTAATACAGCAGCTAATGCAATAGAATTGATCTTAACTTGTTTAGAATCACTTCTAGAAGTCAAGATAACTGGAGCAGTTGTTCCAGTAAGGATACAACCAATTTGTACATTAGGTACTAAATGATCAATAGCCTTATATGTAATATTACCAGCATGAATATCTGGGAATAAAAGTACATCTGCACAACCAGCACATGGTCTATTTTCTGCGCCCTTTTCTTTTGCAGCTTCAATATCTAAAGCAATATCCATAGATAATGGACCGTCTACGATACAATTCTTAATTTCTCCAGCTTCATTAGCTTTACGAAGTTCATCAGCATCTAAAGTATTTTGCATCTTAGGATTCACTACTTCAACAGCAGCTAAAGGTGCAACTCTTGGTG
>CAVCCE010000115.1:0-5572 GCA_963600555.1 Duodenibacillus sp. | reverse complement strand
TATCATAACCTTCTTGAAGTTTATAAACATCGTATTTTTGAAGCTGTGTTTGTATTAATTCTGTGATATTAAATACTTCTTTATTCAAAGTAATACGACCATCCTGCATGCGTGACATATCTAATAAATCATTTACTAAAGCATTCAATCTCTTAGATTCATCTACGATGACTTGAATATTTTCATCTGTTTTTTCTTCAGGTAGATCAATCATCATTTCACCATATCCACTGATCATTGTTAATGGTGTTCTTAAATCATGAGAAACATTTGATATCAAATCCCTCTTAGCTTTATCTGCCTTATGAATATCATCAGCAGCTTGTACTAATGTATTATTGAGATCTGCAGCTTCTTTATAACAATTAGTCTTTGAATCTACTTTATATTCACCCTTCGGTAGTTCCTTGGCATTTTCTGTAATTCCAATAATAGGCTTTGCGATACGCTTGTACATTAAAAATGTCAATGTCGCAACTGACAAGATCATAAACAAACCGATATATCTCATTTGAGATGCTAGTGTTTCCGTTGTTGTATTAACAGGTGTTATATTACCAGAAACCATAATTACTGAATTAGGATTAGAAGTAACGACTTTTGTATATACGATTGTGTCAAAATGACCACCACTAGTTTCATCCATACCAAAATCACTAGAATTATTTGTGATCCTAGCCAAATAAGAATGATCTGTACTCGCAATTGCTTGGGAAACAAATTTAGCTCTTTGAGAATTTGTGATAGATGAAATCATACATCCTTTATTACCAATACCTGATTGTGTACCATCAGATGAATCTGATTGGTAAACCATGATACAAGTATCAGATTGAGATTGTATGAAATCTACAAAATCTTCTAGTCGATCATCTTCAATTGATTTTTCTACATATTCGCCAACACTGCGAATGCTCTTGATCTTATTTGCTTCATACATTGGTTCCAACAAAACAAATTGAAACAAAAATACAACAGTTGTTGTTAATATAGAAAAAATGATCAGATATTTGCCAATTTCCCATTTTAAACTAATCAGCTTTTTCAAAACGGTAACCTACACCTCTCAACGTAACGATATATTTTGCATAATCACCAAGATTTCTTCTTAGTAATTTAATATGTGTATCTAAAGTACGATCATCGCCAAAGAAATCATAGCCCCAAACATTGCTTAAAAGTTGTTCACGTGTCAAGGCTATGCCTTGGTTCTTAGAAAGATATGTTAATAGTTCATATTCTTTTGGTGATAATTGTACTCTATCACCTTTAATTGTCACTGTACGTGCTGAGTAATCAATGATCATATCCTCTACGATTAACTTTTCAGAACTTGATTCTGTTGTCTTTGTACGTTTCAATATTGCATGGATCCTCATCATTAATTCTTTTGTAGAAAATGGCTTAACCACATAATCATCTACACCAAGATCAAATCCATGGATCTTATCATATTCTTCACCCAAAGCACTCAACATAATGAATGGCATATCAGGATGTGTTTTCTTGATTTCTTTCACCGCCGAAAAACCATCTAGTTCAGGCATCATGATATCCATGATAACTAGATCATATGTATTCTGTTCGCACTTTTCCACAGCATCCATTCCATTACAAGCTTCATCAGTTTCAAAACCTTCATGTGTTGCGTATTTTACAATCAAAGAACGAATCTTTTGTTCATCATCTGTAATCAAAATTCTTGTCATATGTTTATCCTCTACACGAAAATGTTAAAAACAAACTGTGAATCCTATGTGAACTTTTATCGAGTAGTATCTGAATTCACTTTTTCTATGTAATCTACTGCAGCTTTGATTTCTTCTACTTCTAGATCTTCCATAGTTCCTTCATCAGCACTTCTAGAAATTTCTTGTCTCATTGGAACTTTCGCTAATACTGGTAAAGCATACTTCTCAGCTACTTCTTGGATATGACTCTTACCAAAGATTTCAATCTTTTCTTTACAATTAGGACATTCCAAATAGCTCATATTTTCAACAAGTCCTAATACATTTACATTCATCTGATTTGCCATATTAATTGCTTTTTCAACGACCATAGAAACAAGTTCTTGAGGACATGTTACAACAACGATTCCATCTAAAGGAAAAGATTGAAATGCTGTCAAAGGAACATCACTTGTTCCTGGAGGCATATCAACAAACATGTAATCTACATCATCCCATACTACATCTGTATAGAATTGTTTTAAGATGTTAGCTACCATTGGGCCTCTCCAAATAACTGGTGTTTCATCAGAATCCAATATCATATTTGTAGAAATTACTTGAATGTTATTTTTTGTGATATATGGATAAATCAATTTACCATCACCCATAGCTTTATCATGAATACCAAATGCTTTAGTTTGAGATGGACCCGTAATATCACCATCCAATACCGCAACACGATATCCTCTTCTTGCCATTTCACTAGCTAGCATACTAGTAACGAAAGATTTACCAACGCCACCTTTGCCACTAACAACACCAATGATCTTCTTAATAGATGATTTTTCATTTAATTCAATTTTAAAACTATTCTTTTTTTCAGGCATATGAAAGCCATAATCTTCAGGTGTCTTACCTTTACTATTTTTTTCACTCATATATATTCACTCCTCTTAAGTATTTTAACATATGTAAATGAAAGATTTTTACACATTGCATCTAAAGTTTATTGAAATAATTTACATTATACTCATTCTAGATAGTTAAATATGATAAAATATTGTTTGTATGTGTTGGAGGAAAGTTTAAATATGGCAGGATATGTTGTCGTTGGTGCCCAATGGGGCGATGAAGGAAAAGGTAAAGTCGTTGACTTACTAGGAAAACATGTCGATATGGTCGTACGTTACCAAGGTGGTAACAATGCTGGTCATACGGTTGTTGTTAATGGTAAGAAAACTGTTTTACACTTATTACCTTCTGGTATCTTAAACAAAGATGCTTTATGTGTCATTGGTCCAGGTGTAGTTTTAAATCCATTTGTTTTATTTGATGAAGTTAAGCAATTAGAAGAACAAGGTCTAACTTGTGATCATTTAAGAATTTCAGATAGAACACAATTATTAATGCCTTATCATGTTCGCTTAGATGAATTGATTGAAGCACGTGGCGGCAAATATAAAGTTGGTACTACTAAGAATGGTATTGGTCCATGTTATTCAGACAAATATTCTAGAATTGGCATTCGTGTATGTGATCTTCAAGATTGGGATGTATTTGAAGAAAAATTAAAGAGTACATTAGAAATCAAGAATGCCGAAATTGAAAAAGTATATGGTGGTGAACCATTTGATTATGATGAAATGGTTGCTCAATTTAAGGTATTGAGAGAAAAATTACTTCCAATGATCTGTGATAGCGTTTCTTTGGTAAATGAAGCTCTAGAACAAGATAAAGTCGTTTTATTCGAAGGCGCGCAAGCTAACATGTTGGATATCAACTATGGTACATATCCATTTGTAACTTCATCTTCCCCTACTTCTGCTGGCGTATTAGAAGGTGCAGGTGTTCCTCCACAATCCTTAACTCGTATCATTGGTATTGTTAAAGCTTATTCAACACGTGTTGGTGAAGGACCATTTATCACTGAGTTATTAGATGAAACTGGTGAATCACTCCGTCAAAAAGGATTTGAATTTGGTGCCACTACAGGTAGACCTAGAAGATGTGGTTGGTTAGATCTTCCTGTTGTAAAACAAGCTGTTAGAATCAACGGTCTAACTGACATCGCTATTACTAAGATTGATATTCTTTCTGGTTATGACAAGATTCCTGTATGTGTTGGATACGAAATGAACGGAAAAGAAATTGATTATGTTCCAGCTTCTTTAAAAGCATATGGTGAATGTAAGCCAATCTGGAAAGTATTCGATGGTTGGAATGAAGATATTTCAAATATCAGAAACTATGAAGACCTTCCTGAAAACTGTAGAAAATATGTTGAATTCATTGAAGAATATACAGGTACTTCTGTTTCTCTTGTATCTGTTTCTCCAGAACGTGAAGGAAACATCATTCGTAAACCTTTGATCTAATGGAAGATAAAAAGAAAGAACAAAAAGAAAAGAAACCTGTTATAAAAAAGCCTAAACTTCTTACAAGAGAAGATGAAGAAATGTTCAAACAGGATTCTTATGAATCAAAATTTTATTCTAATGAATATGACAGAGATTAATTCTCTGTCATATTTTTGTACTAAAAAAGAAGCTCAATATGAGCTCCCTACTTCTTGATACCTAAACCAATAACTTCATCCTTTTTGATAGGATTTTTCTTTAGATATTTTTCAATATCTGCATAAGAATTAATGACGCTATAAGTCACTGATTTCCAATCTCTATCATGACCATGAGCAAACAAGAAGTCTTCAATTCCTGTTTCCATAGAAGTTTCCGGAACCAAAGTAACCCTAGGATCATTATCATCCAACCAGTTCCAACCTTCAATGACTGACATTTTATTTGGAATTTGTAAATGATACATAACAGACATATAATCATGTCCTGCTTTATTGTAGAACCATGTATTACCAATAAATAGCTCATCTTCACTATTACGATATAACATTACTACATTTTGGAACACATCTAAACTTTCATCAAATCTGATACTTTCACTCATACTAGTACCCTCCGATAATTATTAAATATTGATTCAGTTCCAAAAACAATAGAATAATCTTTCTTTTTTTATGAAATATTTTTTGTGAAACGCTTACTTACGAAAGTGCTTACCGATACTGTTGTCCTTTATATGCACATCTCTTTACTTCCATATGCTTTAACATCAAGTAAGCTTGATGTGCTCTTTGTTCATCAAACCCCTCTAAAGTTTCACATTTAACAAGGTTATTACGTAAATATGGAAGATCCAAATCATCCAATATCAAGTAACCAGTAAAGTCAGGATGTTCAAAAAGATAATCTGTAATATGCTTTTGACGTTCTTCAAAATCTTGTGCAGTAACACCAACTACTTTCACATTTTTGTTCAAACCACATTTCTTAAGATATCTTTGACAATAACCAACACCAGCAAATCTCCAAGATGAAGAAATAACGATATTTAAATTATACTTTAAACAAAGATAAGATAATCTTTTAACACTTGAAATATCTGCAAATTGAAATTCATTTTCTTTAATAGATTTCAATTTAAATCTAGGATCATCTTCTTTGCACCAA
The DNA here is from genome assembly GCA_963600555.1 of Duodenibacillus sp. Classification (GTDB taxonomy): domain Bacteria; phylum Bacillota_I; class Bacilli_A; order Erysipelotrichales; family Erysipelotrichaceae; genus Bulleidia. Next base: position 375 of record CAVCCE010000115.1, on the reverse strand, counting down.
ATGTTAATGACTCCATCAAAATCTAAAAATAAATAGTACTTCTTTTTTCCTTTTTTCATGTTTTTTTCAGCAATCATCTCAAGATCAGATAATCGCTGATTCCACTGTTCTTCTGTAAATGTTTCCATGTAACTATTTTAATCCTTTAAAACTCACCATAATGATAATATGAAATACAATTCATATTTATTGTCAAAGAATAGTTAATTCCCCTCGTAGATCTTTTTCCATTTCTTCCTTGATTTTGTTAGAATCAAAACCTTTCGAAAATAAATAATAAAGTTTCGCAACACAAGATTCTGTAGTCATATCATAACCACTCACAGCACCTGCTTCCTTCAATCCACTACTAGATTCATAAGCACCTAATATCCA
>CAVCCE010000114.1:0-5609 GCA_963600555.1 Duodenibacillus sp. | reverse complement strand
CAATAAGATTCTTTCATCTTTCTAGTAACGATTGTTTATGTTAAAATAGTGAAGATTAGTAAGAAATGAAGAGGTATTAGAATGAATAAAATTTTGAGTATTATCTCCGATATAAGAGTTGTTGTAGGTATTGCAGTAGTTGTATTAATACTTGCTGCGTGGCTTATTATAGAAAAAGTTAGAACAAAAAAATTCAGAAAAGAATTAGAAGGTCTTGAAAAAAGATATAACACGATAAAATCAATTCCTTTAACTTTTAAAATGAATAAAGCAGTTACTACTGCTCGTTCTAATGCTGAAACAGCTGCTAAAGTAAATGAAGCAAAAAAGAGCTATGATGTAACGCAAGCTTCTTTAAAGAAAATTTCAACTACATTAGCAGATTGCGAAGATGCAATTTTATTAGGGAAACTAAGAAAAGCTGATGACTTAATGACAGAACTTGAAACAGATGTTTCTCTTACTACAAAAGAAGCGAATGATCTAGATAATTATCTTGATGAAATTTTAGCTAAGGAAACAGCTCAACGTCAGGAAGTTACTACATTAAAGAATCGCTTCCGTGCATTAAAGTCTACTGCACAAGAAAATGCATCAAAACTTTCTTATAACTGGAACGCTGTTGAAACTAAGATCACTGATACAGAAAAGATGTTCTCAACATTTGAAGATTGGATGTATTCTTCTGACTTTGAAAGAGCAAATAAGGAACTTGAGTCTATTCAAGTTAGCATGCAAGAATTAGAAAGCATGTTAGACGATATGCCTTCATTGTTAGAAGATGCTCGTGGTGTTGTTCCTAATATGTTAGAAACATGCGCAAAAGAATATAAAAAGAACAAGAGCCGTGGTGTATATCTAAAGCATCTTGATGTAGAAAACAATTTAAATCTTCTTACAAAGTCTTTAAATGATGATCTTAAGAGTTTGAAAGATGGTAACAGTTCTGGAATTCAGGAAAATTTGGATACTTATAAAGATCGTATCAATCAGTTATCACAATCAATTCATTCTGAATCAGTTGCATTCGATCAAATGAAGAGTCTTACTAGGGATACTGAAGAACTTTTTGAAGAAGCAAATAAAAATGCAAGATTTGTTACTTCTGAACTTACATCTTCTAGTGAAAAGTATGGCCTTCAGTCTTTGGTTGCTGAAGCAACAAAAGAAAATGATTCTTTAACAAAATTAAACACTTTAAGAACTTCTACTTTAGATACAGAAAAGAATTATAATATGCCAGCTACAATGGTCGTTATGAATATTTCTGATTTGAATCAAAAAGTGAGTGCTGTCAATAATGCATTCAAAGATATGAAGAGCAGAATTGAAATGGCTACGGGTGATGAAGATCGCGCTAGCAAACAATTGACAAAACTTCAAATTATTATGAATTTGATGCAAGTGAAGATTCGTAAGTATAAGTTACCTAATATTTCAGAACAATATGAAGATGACATGCGTAAAGCATATGAATATATTCGCTCATTGGATGGTTTGATGAAAGAAAGTCCAATTAATATGCAACTATTAAATTCAACATTACAAGAAGCTTTAGATTTTATTTATAAACTTTATAATAATGTGAATAATGTTGTTGGTACTGTTGTAATGGTTGAAAATACGATCGTATTTGGAAATCGCTATAGATCTACATATGCAGATATCGATTCTGAACTAACAAGAAGTGAACTTTGTTTCAGAAATGGTGAGTATACAAAGGCCTTAACGATTGCTATAGCGACGATTGAAAAAATTCATCCAGGAAACTATGAAGATATGATCAAGGAGAATTCTAAAGGTGCTTAATCGAGTTTATTTTGATAATGCTAGCACAACTAATATTCATCCAGAAGTACTAGAAAGCTATATTTCACTTTTACGTAAGTATTATGTCAATTCTGAATCTATTTATAATGAAGGAATTGAAGTGAATGGTATGATGGAAAAAGCCCGTCGAGCAATCGCCGGGCTTTTGGAAGTTCAACCAGCTGATATCATTTTTACATCTGGTTCGAGTGAATCTAATACTTCAGCTATCAAAGGTGTTTGTGCTGCACAACCTGAAAAGAAACATATTATTACTACAAATGTTGAACATTCTTCCATCATGAATTGTTGTAAACAAATGGAAGAATTGTTTGGATATAGGGTTACTTACTTGCCTGTAGACCGTAGTGGAAAAGTTTCTTTACAACAAGTGAAAGATGCGATGGATGAAGATACTGCAATTGTTTCTGTTATGTATGTGAATAATGAATCTGGAGCAATTAATCCAATTCATGAAATTAGTGAATTTGTTAAAAAACATTCTCATGCGTATATGCATGTAGATTTAACGCAAGCTATTGGTAAAGTTGATATTGATTTGACAAATATTGATCTTGCCTCAATTTCAGCACATAAATTAGAAGGTCTAAAGGGTAGTGGTATTTTAGTGAAAAAGACGTTTGTTCCTTTTGTGCCTTTAATTAATGGTGGCGAACAAGAATATGGTTTAAGAGGTGGTACTAGTAATGCACCTGTAGATATGGTATTTGCTAAAACATTACGTCTAGCTTTAGAAAATGGTAAGAAATATCATTCTGAAATCGTTAATATGCATGATCGTTTGATTGGAGGATTAAAGGAAATTAAAGGGGTTGAAATCAATTCTCCTGAAGATGCTATTGTATCAACAATCAACTTCTCATATGAAAATATACCTAGTGAAGTCATGCAGAATGCGTTAAATGAAGCTGGATTTATGGTGAGTGCTAGAAGTACATGTGATTCAAAATCTATGAATCCTAGTTATGTTTTAGAAGCTATGGGCTTTAGTAAAAAACGTGCTTCTTCTTGTATTCGTGTATCTCTTTCTTATCATAATACAATGGAAGAAGTGGAAGCTTTCTTAGAAGCTTTGAAAGGAGTTATCAAAGTATATGGTTAAATATGATACTGTATTGATTCGATATGGTGAATTATCTACAAAAGGAAAGAACAGAAAAGATTTTATTACTCGTTTATTTCATAATGTAAAATATGCATTACGTGATTATCCAAATCTTACGTATCAAAAAACACATGATCGTATCTATATTAAATTAACTGATGAAAATACAGATGAAATTGCTGAAAAATTAAAAAGAGTTTTTGGAATTTCTTCTTTCTCTTTTACTGAAAAGGTAGATAGCGATATTAATGTTATTAAGGATACTTGTTTAAGAATCGCAAGTGAATCCAATAAAAAGACATTCAAGATGATGGCAAAACGTCATGATAAATCATTTCCGATGATTTCCGATGAAATCAATCGTGCATGTGCTGGTAATATTCTTCATAATACTGATCTAACAGTAGATGTTCATGATCCTGAATTATTGATTCGAGTTGAAGTTCATGAAAAATATACTTATATAACTTCTGATAAGATCAAAGGTGCTGGTGGATATCCTGCAGGGATTAATGGAAAGGTATTGTTGTTGTTAAGTGGAGGAATTGATTCTCCAGTTGCAGCGTATGAGTTGATGAAAAGAGGACTTTATGTAGAAGCAATTCATTTCGCTTCACCTCCTTATACATCACAAGCAGCTAGAGATAAAGTTTTGAAACTTGCTGAAATGGTTAGTGAATATCAAGGATCTATGAAAGTACATATTGTGAATTTTACAGATCTTCAATTAGATATATACAAGACGGCTGGTGATCCTTATGCAATCACGATCATGAGAAGAATGATGTATCGTCTAGCAGAAAGAATTGCGAAAGAAAATCATTGTCTAGCTTTAGGAACAGGTGAATCAGTAGGACAGGTTGCTTCTCAAACTTTAGAATCTATTGCGGTAATCAATGAAACAATCAATATTCCAGTATTAAGACCTCTAGTATGTTTTGATAAAGTTGAAATTATTGATCTTGCTAGAAAGATTGGAACATATGAAACAAGTATTCTTCCTTTTGAAGATTGTTGTACGATCTTTGATCCAAAGAATCCTGTTACTCATCCAACAAGTGAAAAGAGTGTATATTATGAATCTCAATTTGATTTTGAAACAAAAATCAATGAAGCAATTGAGAAACAGGAAGTTGTTACTGTATACAAAAGAAAGGAAGAGGAAGAATTCCTCTAAGACGATGTATGGCATATCATAACAAACAAACATCAGCACAGTTTGAAACAAATTTGAATGGTGCGGAGAAATTTAATGAAAATCAACTTATGGATGCGGTTAATAAAACGGTCGTCAAAGTTGAACTTGATGAAAAGTATACAACCAAACAAAAATTAAAGATTTATTCAGAACTTACTAGTCTTTCAAATTGTAGTGAGAAAGAACGTAAGAAATATACAAAAAAAGTTAAGAAATTACTTTAATTTTAATTGACGAATATGCATTGTTCGTGTATCATAAGTCCGTTATCAGCCCTCGACAGGAGGTCTGTAACCGCACAAAAAAGGGTTTAAGTACTAATGTACCCCTTAATGGCGCGTCTTATGATAAATGTCAGGAGGTGTAATTAATGTACGCAATTATCGAAACAGGCGGAAAGCAGCTAAAGGTTGAAGCTGGCCAGGAAATCTACGTTGAAAAATTGGATGTAGAAGCTGGTGATGAAGTAGTATTTGACAAGGTCGTTCTTGTAAGCAATGAAAGCACAAAGATCGGAACACCATATGTAGAAGGTGCAAAGGTTACTGCAAAGGTTGTAAAACAGGGCAAGGAAAAGAAGGTTAGAATCTTCAAGTACAAGTCTAAGAAGGGTTCTACAAGAAGAAGACAAGGTCACAGACAGCCATATACAAAGTTGACTGTTGAAGCTATTGAGGCTTAATTATGATTCGAATTACCGTTAAACGTAAAGAACATATTGAATCAATTGAAGTTAAAGGTCATGCAAATAGTGCTGATCATGGACATGATTTAGTATGTGCAATCGTAAGCGGTATTACAACTGGGCTTGCTAATGCATTATATGAAATGGTTGGTGAAGATGATATATCATTAACTGAAGGACATGCTTTGATTTCTATCAAGGATCCAACAGAAAAAAGTGATACTATTCTTGAAACTGCTATTATAATGTTAAAGACAGCTCAGGAAGTTAACAAAGACTATATAAAAATTATGGAGGTTTAATACTATGAAGTTCACTCTAAATATGCAGTTATTCGCATCCAAGAAGGGTGTATCATCCACAAAGAACGGAAGAGATTCTGCTGGTAGAAGACTTGGCGCTAAGAAAGCTGATGGTCAATATACAAATGCTGGTTCTATTCTTTACAGACAAAGAGGAACAAGAATTATGCCAGGCAAGAACGTTATGCGTGGTGGCGATGATACTTTATTCGCAACAGCTGCAGGTATCGTTAAGTATGAACGTTTAGGCAGAGACAAGACTAAGGTTTCTGTTTATCCTGTAGAAGCGTAAGCTAAATTGATACTCCTGAATTTTTATTCAGGAGTTTTTCTTTAAAGGAAGGAGGTATTCATGATCGATTTTATTAAAATGCATGTAAAAGCTGGTGACGGTGGAAGAGGTATCGTTGCTTGGAGAAGGGAAAAATTTTATCCAATGGGTGGTCCTGCTGGAGGCGATGGTGGAAATGGCGGATCTGTTTATTTTGC
>CAVCCE010000113.1:0-5621 GCA_963600555.1 Duodenibacillus sp. | reverse complement strand
ATCCAATGACATTTGATGAATTTTTGATGAATACGAATAGACAATTGTATGATGCAATTCAATCGGCGTATTCTTCAAAGAAGGGATTGGAATCTCATATTCATGAGCTTGCGTTAGAGTATGTGTATAAGTATTTGTTGGTAGGTGGAATGCCAGAATCTGTTGAAACATGGATTGATAGTGAAAGTTTGATTGAATCAAGAGAAGTCTTAAAGACTTTATATGACAACTATTTAGATGATATGGAACTTTATCAAGCGAGTAGAGAGTCTATATTAAGATCACGCCTTCTTTTTCAAAATATCTATAAAGAATTAAACAAGGAGACAAAAAACTTTTCTCCTGGTCTTGTTCAAGAAAATAGTAAAACGAGAGATTACGCTACTTCTATTCAGTGGCTGACAATGGCTCATATAGTGAATCAATCTTATCAATTAAAAGAACATATAACATTACCATTGATGATGGATTCAGAAAGTAATTTTCGACTTTTTTTAGGAGATATTGGAATGTTTTCCTATCAAAGCGGAATTAATGCGGCATCATTTGTTTCGAGTGAACGTGAGAATACATTATCAGGAATTTTCTTTGAAAATTTTGTGGCGAATGAGTTGGTGGCAAAAGAACATAAACTATTCTATTGGAGAGGAAAAAGCTCTGCTGAATTAGAATTTATCGTTGAATCAAATAATCAGCTATATCCAATTGATGTAAAAAAAGGAAGAGGAACATTAAATTCTTTAGAAAAGTTTTCTAATCATAATAAGTTTGAATTCGCAATTAAGATATCAAAAGATAATTATGGATATAATGTTGAACATAAATTGTTGACAGTTCCATTTTATTTCGTTCCTTTTTTAGCTGAAGACTTATCAAAAGGTACATTAAACATAAATCAATGATGCATATACATAAAAGATTCTACAAGAATAGAGTCTTTTATTATTTTGTACGGTTAGAATACGCTAACAACAGTTCACAAAATATGTAAAATGCGTATAATTAACAAAGTGAGGTTAAAACTATGAGTATACAAGATAGAATTGAACAACTAAGAAAATTAATGGATGAAAGACATATTGATGTTTATTATATGCCTAACGCAGATGATCATCTTTCTGATGAATATACTGCTGATTACTTTAAGTGTAAGAGCTACATGTCAGGATTCTCTGGTGATTCTGGATGCACGATCATTACAAAAGATTTCGCAGGTCTTTGGACAGATGGAAGATATTTCACACAAGCTGAAGATGAACTGGAAGGAACAGGTGTTGAACTAATGAGAATGGGACAGGAAGGTGTTCCTACAGCTCTTTCTTTTATTATTGATAAGACACCAGAGAATGGTCTATTAGGATTTGATGGGTCTGTTGTTTCTGCACAGGATGCTTTAAATATTTCTAATGCTTTAAAGAAGAAAAATGCAAAGATGCATGTAGATGAAGATCTTGTTGATCATATTTGGACAGATAGACCTGAAATGCCAATGGAGAAGTTGTATGTATTAGATACAAAGTATACTGGTACGACAGCGAAAGAACGTATTTCTATGGTGCGTGAAGAAATGGTTAAGAAGGATGCTGATGTATTGGTATTAACGATGTTAGAAGATCCTTGTTGGTTATTGAATATCAGAGGTAATGATATTCCATGCACTCCAGTAGCTTATGCGTTTGCGATGGTAACAAAGGATAGCGTAAATTACTACATTGATGATAAAAAAGTCGTTGATGTAAAAGAATACTTAGAAGAGAATGGTGTAACAGTTAAGCCTTATGGAGGACTAGTAGAAGACCTAGGTGCTTTAAAGAACCAAACAATCTGGGTACAGTTAAGTTCTTTGAATGCTAAGTTCTATACACATATTGATTCATCTAATGTGATCTTGAATGAAATTTCACCAATCATGCACTTTAGATCTGTTAAGAATGAAACAGAAATTGAAGTTATGCATAATGCACAAGTAAAAGATGGTGCTGCAATGGTCAAGTTCATCAAGTGGGTAAAAGAAAATGTTGGTGATGATACAATGACAGAACTATCTGCACAGAATAAGTTGTATGAATTACGTGCAGAACAACCTGATTACATTGAACCTTCATTTACTACGATTGCGGCTTATCAAGCAAATGGTGCGATGATGCACTATACAGCTACAGAAGAAAAGTATTCTCCTGTACATCCAAAGGGATTCTTGTTGGTTGATTCAGGTGGAACATACAAAGATGGTACAACAGATATCACACGTACTATTGTTTGTGGTCCTATTACGGAAGAAGAAAAGAAATACTATACACTTGTATTGAAGGGACATATCGATCTACAGGAAGCAGTATTCTTAAAGGGCTCTACTGGTAATAACCTAGATATCCTTGCTCGTCGTCCTATGTGGAATATCAACATTGATTATCAATGTGGAACAGGACATGGTGTAGGTCATGTATTAGGTGTTCATGAAGGTGTTCATGGTATTCGTTGGGGAATGCCTACAGCTTCTAGACCATCTGTACCATTAGAAGATGGTATGATCGTTACAGATGAACCTGGTATCTATTTACCACATGAGTTAGGTATTCGTATTGAAAATGATTTATTGGTCGTTAAGGATACTAAGAATTTCTATGGTCAATGGTTGAAATTTGAAGCTATGACATATTGTCCATACGATCTAGATGCAATCGATGTGAAGTATTTAGATGATATGGAAATCTTAGCTATCAATAATTATCACAAGATGGTATATGACAAGGTATCACCATTATTGAATGATGAAGAAAAAGAATGGTTGAAGGAAGCTACTAAGGAATTAACAAGATGAAGCTTGTTTCATGGAATGTGAATGGATTACGTGCATGCATGAAGAAGGGATTCATGGATTTCTTTCAAGATATTGATGCGGATATCTTTGCGATACAAGAAACAAAGATGCAAGAAGATCAATTAGAAGATGAAATGAAACCAGATGGTTATCATATGTATATGTATAGTGCAGAAAAAAAGGGATATTCCGGAACGCTTGTGTATACAAAAAAAGAACCATTGGATGTAATCTATGGTATAGAAGGTGATGATACGAATGAGGGAAGAGTCATCACTTTGGAGTATGAAGATTTCTATTTTGTGTGTGCTTATGTACCAAATTCAAAAGATGGATTAAAGAGATTAGATTTCAGAATGGAATGGGAAGAAATGTTGAAGAAACATTTAAAGATATTAGATTCTAACAAACCAGTTATTTATACAGGTGATCTAAATGTAGCACATGAAGAAATCGATATTAAAAATCCAAAAGGAAATCGAATGAATCCAGGCTTTTCTGAGGAAGAAAGAGAAAAGATGACACAATTGTTGGCATCTGGATTTACAGATACTTTTAGAAATAAGTATCCAGAATGTGTGAAGTATTCTTGGTGGTCTTATCGTTTTAAGGCAAGAGAAAGAAATGCAGGATGGAGAATTGATTATTTCTTGGTTTCGGATAGACTTGTTGATAAAGTGAATGATTCATTGATCTATGATGAGATCTTAGGCAGTGATCATTGCCCAATTGGTCTAGATATATCGCTTTTGTAGAAAAAAAGAGTACAATATTACCATTGAAATTCAGGAGGAGTTTTGACATGGATGTGAGATCTATGAGTGAAGGATACCGTGATGAGATCTTGAAAAGATTAGGGGAATTGGTATCAATTAACAGTGAACAATCTGCAGCAACATCAGACGCTCCATTTGGAGAAGGCCCAAAGAAGGCCCTAGAAGCAGCGTTAAAGATGTTAGAAAAAGATGGACTTAAGACAGTCAATCTAGATAACTATATTGGATATGGTGAAATGGGTGAAGGCGACCAATTGATTGCTATCGTAGGTCACTTAGATGTAGTCCCAGCACGTAAAGAAGATGGTTGGAATACAGATCCATATACAATGGTTGAAAAAGATGGCATTCTTTATGGTAGAGGCGTATCTGATGATAAAGGTGGCGTTGTTGCGAGCATGATCGCATTAAAGATCATCCAGGATATGCAGATACCTGTAAAGAAGAGAATTCGTTTGATCATGGGTTGTAATGAAGAAACAGGATCACAGTGTTTGAAATACTATGTTGATCATGATGAACAACCAGATTATGGTTTTACACCAGATGGTGATTTCCCATGTATCAATGGTGAAAAAGGTATGATGGCTGCACATTACGTATCTAAGAAGACTGGTATTCGGGATATTGATGGTGGTACAGCTGGTAATATCGTTTGTAGTAATTGTTATGTTGTTGTTGATAAGTGTTCTTTCTCTAAGAAGAAGTTAGAAGATATCTTTAACAATAATAATATCAATTATGAAATTGAAGAGGATGATAATACTGTTAAGATCACTGTACAAGGTGTTGCGGCTCATGCTAGTATGCCTACATTAGGTGTCAATGCGATTGCATATTTATTGACTGGCTTAAAAGAAGCTGGATATCAGGATCCATTTGTTGATTTCTTCTGTAGTAGAATTGGTTTGAATACAAATGGTGAAGGATTAGGTCTAAATCTAAAAGATGAATATAGTGAGTTGACATTGAATTGTGGTTATATTCATATGAATGATGGTGTTATTTCAGGTAATATTGATGTTCGTTTCCCGGTTACTATGACTGGTAAACAGATCACAAAGGCTTGTAGTAAATACTTAGAAGATGATGGAGGAGAAATCATCATTGATGGTACATTTGATCCTCTTTACTACTCTCCAGATTCACCGCTCGTTGAAAGCTTGACAGAAGCATATCATGAAGTTACTGGTGATGTAGATGCACAACCACTTGTTATTGGTGGAGGAACATACGCAAAAGGAATCAATAATACGATTGCCTTTGGATGTGCGTTCCAAGGTAAAGACTATAAGATTCATAACGCAAATGAATGGTGTCCAATTGAAGATCTTATTAAACAAGTAGAGATCTATGTTGCGGGTATCTTAAAGTTATTAGAACTCTAATGGAAATGCTCTCATAAGAGAGCGTTTTTTGTTATAATAGTGGCATATGAAAAAGATAGCTATTGTTTATGATTTTGATAAGACACTTTGTACAAAAGATATGCAGGAATATTCATTGATTCCTTCTTTAGGCTATGATGATCCTAGAACATTTTGGAATGAAGTGACAGCTGTATCAAAAAGAAATGAAATGGATCCTACATCTGCGTATTTGTATCTTCTTGCCAAGAAATTTGAAGAAGCTGGAAAGCCATTAAAGAAAGAAGATTTCTATGATGTAGGGAAGAATATCGTTCTATTTGATGGGGTAGAAAGTTGGTTCAAGAGAATCAATGACTATGGTCTACAAAAAGATTTCTACGTAGAACATTACATCATTTCTTCGGGTATGACAGAAGTAATATCTTCTACTTCTATTGCGAATGAATTTCAAAAGATCTATGCATGTAGATACTACTATGATGATGAAACACATGTCGCTAAGTGGCCTGCACAAGTCGTTAACTATACTACAAAGACACAATATATCTTTCGAATCAATAAACAAGTATTAGATGTGAATGATGATGCTGATTTAAATAAATTTGTACCAAAAGAGGAAAGACCGGTTCCTTTTGAAAGAATGATCTATGTGGC
>CAVCCE010000112.1:0-5696 GCA_963600555.1 Duodenibacillus sp. | reverse complement strand
CTTGATTGCTTTTTCAATATCTTCATTGCCCTTGAAGTCAATGCCTAATTCTTGAGCCTTTTCCCAAATAGCTGTATTTTCTAAAGTTGTATCATAATTCTGAACAAGTGATAGATATGGATCAGAATCTGTATTGTTACTTTCTAATGTTTCTTGTGTTGCAGCTGTACACATGATCTTGAAATAACCGAATGAATCACTTCTTACCCATTCAGAAACTTCACCTTCTTTTAAAGAAAGGGAAGTAGATAAGAATGTAGAATCTAAAGATGTTGTATTCTTATCAATAACACCTAAATTACCACCATCACTAGCAGTAGAAGAGTCTTCTGAATGTTCTTCAGCAACAGTAGCGAAATCTGTTCCTTCTTCTAATGCCTTATCTACAGCATCCATTCTGCTTTGTTCATCATCTGTTGGATCATCTGTTGGATTAGAACTATCTTCAAACTTAACTAGAATATAAGATACTTGTCTGATGTTTAAGTCATCGAAATTCTTTTGTGCATAATCTGCAGAAATCTGATTGATCTTTTGTGCTTCAATCAAATATTCTTCTAGATCATCGTAACCTGTAGAAGCTAAGTCATTAGCTAAATAAGATTCATAACTAGAACCATAATTAGATTGATAGTTTGATTTGATAGATTCAGCTTGTGTTTTAGCGTTATCTTTCATTTCACTTGTAGTTTTATAAGCAGCATCAGCAACTGCTTGTTTGAATAATGCTGTAACACTACTTGTTCCTGAAGATGAATATAATTCATCGTAGAATGTAGAAGCTGTTGTATCTTCACCATTTACTTCATAAACAACATCTTCACCGTTTGATTTCTTTCCTTTGAGTTTTCCTTTGTTTGTATCGTAGATATAGTAACTAACTACACCAATGAATAATGTAGCTACAAGAACTACGAACCAGTTCTTTTTTAAGAATTTACCCATAAATCCTCCTATTAAAATAAGCCTATTTATTATATTGCAAGCCTACATTAAATGCAATTTTAAGTATGTGAACGTTATCTGAACTCATTTATGAGAACACATTACAAGACATGGTTGAAATAAAATGTTAAAATAAACCGCGGAATAAAAGGAAGTGTATCTATGAAAACTTTAGAAATTAAAAATCTTCATGTTGAGGTTGAAGGCAAAGAAATACTTAAGGGTGTTGACTTAACAGTTAATGAAAATGAAGTCCATGCTCTTATGGGACCTAATGGTAATGGAAAATCTACTTTACTAGCAGCTATCATGGGAAATCCAAAATATACTGTTACAGAAGGAACGATTACATATGATGGAAAGAATCTTTTAGAAATGCCTGTTAATGAAAGAAGCGTTGCTGGTGTCTTTTTAGCAATGCAATATCCACAAGAAATTCCTGGTGTGACTAATAGCGATTTCTTAAGAGCAGCAATGAATGTTAGAAGAGAACAGCCTATTTCTCTATTTAAGTTTATTAAAGAAATGGAATCTACGATCAAAGATCTAGAGATGAAAGAAGATCTTGCTCATAGATTCTTAAATGAAGGATTTTCTGGTGGTGAAAAGAAGAGAAATGAAATCGTACAGATGGAAATGTTAAAACCATCTTTAAGTATGTTGGATGAAATTGATTCAGGACTTGATGTAGATGCATTGCATATCGTTGCTGATGCATTGAATAAAATGAAGAATGAAACAAATATGAGTATGATCGTAGTATCTCATTATGAAAGATTCTATCAATTGATCAAACCAGAATTTACACATGTATTAGTAAACGGAAAGATCGTTGTAGAAGGTGGCGCTGAGCTAGCTGAAAAAATTGATAATGAAGGTTATGATTGGATCTATCAAGAATATAATGTACAACCAGCTTCTGAAGCTAGTAATAATGTAAAGAAAGTATCTGCAGGAATCGGAGCATGTGCTGTTCGTACTGCAGCAGAAAGTGCAGGAAAATAAGAATGATCGATATCCATGTAGATATGGATGTAGTACTAAAAGAAGGTTATAGTGAATATATCATTGATACAGATCGTGATATTGAATTAACTTTCTATGCTTCACATGATTGTGATGTGTTCGTACGCATTCAAAAAGCAAATAAAATTAAAATCAGAACTTTTGCGCAAAGAAATACGAATGTTTCTTATCTATTCTGGAATGCTTCTAATTGTATGATTGAAACAGATGAAACACATGAGGTATTAGGAAATGCTAATGTTACAGTTGCGTATGGTGAATGTAATGGTTCTAATACCAAAAGGGAAACTTTCGTTGCTTTAAGAGAAGAAGGTGCAAATGCACTTGTTTCTAGTGCTACGCTTGTAGATTGCAAAAAAGATTATCGTATGCAAGTAGTGAATTATGCTCCACATACATATGGTGATATGAAGAATTATGCTGTTGTATTAAAGGATGGTAAATTAAATATAGATGCAATCGGCAAAGTAATCAAAGGATCACATGGTTCTCATTCTCACCAAACAAGCCGTGCTTTATCTTTTGAGGAAGGTGTACATGCAATGATACTTCCTGAATTGTTGATTGATGAAAATGATGTAATAGCTTCTCATGCGATGAGTATTGGTAGAGTAGATGAAGACCAGTTGTATTACTTGATGACAAGAGGTCTATCTGTAAAACAATGTACTTCATTGATTTCTACAGGTTATTTAATGCCAATTACAGATACATTAAACAATGATGCTTTAAAGGATAAATTAAAAGAGGAAATGGAAAGGAAGTTGGTTGAGCTATGTTAGACGTTAACAAGATCAGAGAAGACTTTCCAATGTTTAAAAACAATCCTGATCTAGTATATTTAGATTCTGCTGCGACAAGTTTAAAGCCACAATGTGTAATTGATGCAGTTGTAGATTTCTATACGAAACATACTTCTAATGTTCATCGTGGAGATTATGATATTGCTGCTTTGAATGATAAATTATATGATCAAACACGTAAATCCGTAGCTAAATTGATTCATTGTGAACCAAATGAAGTAATTTATACACATAACGTTTCTCATTCTTTAAATCAGGTAGCATATGGTTTAAAGGATAAATTAACAAAAGATGATACAGTTCTTTTAACATATGCAGAACATGCTAGTAATTTATTGCCATGGTTTGCTTTACAAAAAGAAATTGGTTTTAACATTGCATACATTGAAACGGATGCACAAGCTAATATTACTATTGAGTCTTTCAAAAAAAGTATGCATGAAGGTGTTAAGGTAGTTTCTGTTGCTGAAGTTACGAATGTATTAGGGTCTGTACAACCAATTAAAGAGATGTGTCAGATTGCACATGAATATGGGGCATTTATGATCGTTGATGGAGCACAATCTGTTCCACATATGCCAGTTGATGTAAAAGACCTAGATATTGATTTCTTAGGCTTTTCTGCACATAAGATGTGCGGACCAGGTGGAGTAGGTATCTTATATGGGAAGAAAGCATTGTTAGATGAAATGGAACCAGTGTTTTATGGTGGTGACATGAATGCTAGATTCAATAAAGATGGTGAAATGATCTTAAAAGATACACCTATTAAATTTGAAGCAGGCACTCCAAATATTGAAGGTGTCATTGGAACTGGTGCAGCAATTGAATATTTACTATCTATTGGAATGGAAAATATTCATGCATATGAAGCAGAATTGAGAAAGTATGCAATTGAGAAGTTATCAAAACTGGATAATATTGAAATTATTAATCCAGATAATGTTTATGGACCAATTGATTTTAACGCAAAGGGAGTATTTGCCCAAGATGCTGCGGGATTTCTAGCAAGTAAAAATATTGCAGTTCGTTCTGGTAATCACTGTGCGAAGATCTTGCATAATATCATTGGTACAGATCAATCGATTCGAGCATCTTTATATTTTTATAACACAAAAGAAGATATTGATAAGTTTGTTGAAGCTTGTGGTGAAATCACATTAGAAAACTGTGTAGGTATTTTCTTCTAGGAGGACTTTATGAGCAATGTAAATGATATGTTGAACGATCCAGAAATTCTTAGAGAGTTGATCATGGATCATTATCAATATCCACATAATCACAAATTAACAGAAACAGATGGATACAACAGTGTTCATATGGCTTCTGATAGTTGTATTGATGATATTACTGTTCAATCTAAGATCAAAGATGGAAAAATAGAAGATATTCGTTTTGATGGTGTTGCTTGTACGATTTCAACAGCTTCAACATCTATGATGACGGATCTATTAAAAGGAAAAACTACAGATGAAGCGAAAGCAATCATCAAAGAATACTTTAATATGATTGATGCAAAAGAATATGATCCAGATGTATTAGAAGAAGCTGTTGCAATGAAAAATGTTTATAAACAAGCTAACAGAATCAAATGTGCAACGATAGGTTGGAAAGCAATGGATCAAATGATCGAAGAAAGTGAGGAGAATAAATGAGTGAAAATAAAAATAATGATGTATTAGCCTCACAAGATGAATATAAATATGGATTTCACGATGATAATGTGAAAACGGTATTGGAAACTGGAAAAGGTTTAAATGAAGATATCGTTAGACAGATTTCAGCATGGAAACATGAACCAGAATGGATGACAGAATTCAGAGTGAATGCATTTCATCAATTTGAAAAGATGGATATGCCAAAGTGGGGACCAGATCTATCAGATGTAGATTTCCAAGACTTTACATATTATAAAAAAGTAAGCGATGAAGCTGAAAAGAGTTGGGATGATGTGCCTGAAGAAGTAAAGAATACATTTGAAAAGTTAGGTATTCCTGAAGCTGAAAGAAAGTATCTTGCTGGTGTTACAACACAATATGAATCGGAAGCTGTTTATCATAATATGTTGGATGAAGTAAGACAAAAGGGTGTTTTGTTTTTAGATATTGATTCAGCATTGAAGGAATATCCTGAATTATTTAAAAAGTATTTCGCTACGATCGTACCAGCTAGTGACAATAAGCTCGCTGCATTAAATAGTGCAGTGTGGTCTGGTGGTTCATTTATCTATGTCCCACCTGGTGTAAAACTAGAGAAACCATTACAGTCATATTTTAGAATCAATTCTGAATCAATGGGACAATTTGAAAGATCTATCATTATTGTCGATGATGGCGCAGAATGTTCTTATGTTGAAGGGTGCACAGCTCCTCAATATTCTAAAGATTCTATGCATGCTGCAGTTGTTGAAGTCTTTGTTGGAAAAGGTGCGAAGTGTAGATATTCTTCCGTTCAAAACTGGAGTGGCAATATTTTGAATCTTGTTACGAAAAGAGCTAAGGTCGATGCACATGGAACAATGGAATGGATTGATGGAAACATTGGTTCTAGAGTTTCGATGAAATATCCAGCATGTATCTTAGCTGGTGAATATGCGCATGGTATGTGCATTTCTATTGCGGTAGGATCAAAGGGACAATTCCAAGATACAGGTGCTAAGATGATTCATCTAGCTCCACATACAACTTCTTCTATTGTTTCTAAATCTGTATCTAGAAATGGTGGTATTACAAATTATCGTGACTGGATCCGTTTCTCAAGTAAAGCGAAAAACTCACGCACAAAGATCGAATGTGATACTTTGATCTTGGACAAAGAATCTCGCTCAGATACGATTCCATTAAATGTAAATGATTGTGATTCAGCTACTATTGAACATGAAGCTACTGTTTCAAAGATTTCTGAAGATGAATTATTCTATTT